>NZ_AULZ01000012.1 GCF_000422545.1 Desulfocurvibacter africanus subsp. africanus DSM 2603 | reverse complement strand
AGCAGGGCAGCAAGCGAGCAGGCGAGCGTGAGCAGTTTTCTCATGGCGCAATCCTCCGCATCGGTGTCGATGGAACACGCCGCCGGCATGCACATGCACAGCAATTCCCCGAGCAGGAGAAAGCATGAGCCTGCAGCAGTGTTCAGTTCGGTCCGAGTGCTAGCAGACTTGTCCCGTGCCCGCAAGCGGTTGTGAAGGCGGTAACACTCTAGAGCGGATTGCTTTTAAGACGCCCGCTTCGGCGTTGACGGCGCAAGTGAATTGCGCCTACGCCTGCGCGGCGGCAAGCCATGCCGACGCATGGCTTGCAGAGCATTTTCAAAAGCAAAATGCTCTAACGGGACACGGCTGCGCGGTATTCCCAGGAGCGCAGGGCGGCCTTGCTCACGAGCACGTACATGCGGGCTTCGTTCTGAAGATGGCCTGCCAGGAATTCAGCCTGTTCGCCCGAGCCGCAAAACAGGTCGAAACGTGTGCCCTTGATGGCTCCACCAGTATCCTGCGCCAGCACCAGAGACTGGAAGCGCGCCTCGGCACCGTCAGGCTGCGGCAGAGTCGTATCCATGAACAGCACGGCTCCCAGAGGCACAAGCTTGCGGTCCACGGCAACGCTGGCCATGGGCGTGATGATCCTGCCCATGGCTCCATAGGGCCCGCTGTCGTCGACCTTGAAGAATACATAGCTCGGATTGCAGGACAGCAGCTCGGGCATGAGTTCCCTATTTGCCTTCAGGAACTCGCGTATGCGCTGCATGCTCATGCCTTCCTTCTGCAGGTGACCCCTATCAACGAGCACCCTGCCCAGGGATACGTACTTGTGGCCGTTCTGGCCGGCGTAGAGGATATGGCGCACCGCTCCGTCGGGGTACACGAGCCTGCCGGAGCCCTGGATCTGGAGCACGAAGATGTCCACCAGGTCCTTGGCCCAAGCCACCGCCGTTCCCTGATCCTGGAGCACCCCCTCGAAATCGATCTCCTTGCGCCCGTAATAAGGCAGCACTTCGCCGTCTTCGACTCTGTAGGTGATGCGCTCGCCTTTGAGCTTATCGCTGAAAATGCCGAGATCCACTGTCTTGAGATCCTCGGGCTTGCCGTAAAGGGGATAGGGGTATTCCTCGCTCTGCTCGGTCGAAACCTCGATCCAGGGCTCGTAGTAGCCCGTGAGCAGCGTGCGCGGGCGCACCGCCAGCCATTCGAAACGCTCGGCCAGCAGCGTGGGGGTGTGGTCCAGCAGGGAAAGCAGACCCAGAAGCTCCGCCGCCGAGGCGCGCAACTGGCGCCAGGTAATGCCCGTGTCACCGGATGTGGCGGCGATCTCGTGCTGCGGCATGCAATCGAGATAATCAAGGCTCAGGCGCAGCGGTTCTTCCAGCTCGCCCCAACTGCGCAGACCGGCGCTGAATGGCGTCAAGGCTGCGGCAAGCGGAAAGGTCTCATGGCTGCCGGCAAGCTCCAGCCGTGGAGTCTCGTCCACATGGGGCTGCTTGCCGCAGCCGGCGAGCAGGAGAAGGGACAGCAGCATGGCCTGCAAAGAGGGCCGGATAAGGCTCGTGGTAGGTCGATACATTGGCTGGCCGTGAGGGGTCTTATCTTTTCATTACGCCAGGGGGCAGGTATACATGGGCCGGTTCCGCACAAAACCGATTCCATGTAAGCATATAATGATTGCGGAAAAAGACAACGTAATCCTGTAAATTTGTGCTTTTACCGCTCTTTCGGGGGCTTGCGGAATTGTCAGGAGCCATGCGGGGCAAGCGTGAAGCTGCTCAACAATGATCGGACCAAGGAGTGGCCTGCATGATCATCCACCATTCGCGCTTCGCCATGCGCTATACGGATTACGGTATAGGCATTCCGGTCCGGGACGACCGCGCCGACAGGACCTTCCAGGCTCTATGTGGGCACTCTACTGTCGGGGCGCGCGTTGCTGCCTGGCACTATTCCGAACCCTTGCCGGAAATCACCGCCGAAGATCTCCTGCGCGCTCACGATGCCGCCTATGTGCGAGCGTTCCTTTCGGATGCGCCCGAAGCCGCCTTGATGGAATCGTATGAGCTGCTGGACGAGCAAGGACGCTACAACCGTTACGATCCCGCCAAGGCTGTTCGGCCTCTGCGCGAACTGGCCACGACGGCGCTTGGGCATGTCGCGGGCACGGCTGCCTGCGCGGAGTTGGCGCTTGAACACGGCTTCTGTCATTTCCTGGGCGGCGGCATGCACCACGCCATGCGCTCCAGGGGGCGGGGCTTCTGCCCGCTCAACGATGTGGTGGTGGCCGCGCGGCGTTTGCAGGCCCAGGGCCGCGCCAGGCTCGTGTGGGTCATCGACACGGACGCGCACAAGGGCGACGGCACGGCCGAGATCACCCTGGGCGACAAAAGTATCCTGTGCCTGTCAATTCATATGGCCCAAGGCTGGCCCCTGGACTGCACACCCCTGGACAGCGCGGGCAACCTCAAGCGCCAGTTCTTCCCCAGCGACGTGGACATCCCCATACCACAGGGCGGCGAAGCGTATTATTTGCCAGCCCTGGAGCATGGTCTGTCTCTTCTGGAGCAGCTTTCCGCCGGACAACGGCCGGACTTGGCCTTGGTGGTGGGCGGCGCGGACCCTTTCGAGCTGGACGAGCTGCCCAGCAGCGCCCCCTTGCGCCTTTCACTTGAGCAAATGCGCGAGCGCGACCTGCTCGTGTACCGCTTTCTGGTGGGACGGGGCGTGCCCCAGGCCTGGGTTATGGCCGGCGGCTATGGCCGCGAGTCGTGGCGGGTGTATGCGCAGTTTCTGACGCAGGTGCTAACGGAGAGGCTCGGGTAGGGGGAAGCGGGAAGGGCAACATCGGGCAAAGCAGGACGACCGAAAACAGCGTGCCTGCGTTCATGGCCATTTTTGAGTACCCACCTTGCAAGCTCAACAAGGAAGGAGCCATGATCACCTTCGACATCATTGAGGACGCGTTCCTTTTCGCCAACGCCGGGCAGCCCGAGGAGAGCGTCGCAGTGGTCAACCGGCGCACGGGCGAGACCTTCTTCGAATCGAAGGGCCTCGATTCTGACGAGTTGCCCGGACTGCCCGAGGATGTCGACGAGAACCCGGACTATGTCTTCATCCCCCACAAGCACGACCTCGATCTGGGCAAGCCGCTGGTGTTCCAGTTCGTCAGACGGCATTGCCCCGAGGAGTGGGACCGCATCGAGGGCATGTTCTCCTCCCGGGGAGCCTATCGGCGCTTCAAGGCCTTCCTGGAGGACAAGGGCATGCTCCAGGCCTGGTACGACTTCGAGAACGCCCGCACGCGCGAGGCCCTGCTGGAATGGTGCGTGGAGAACGGCATCGAGATTGAGGATAAGCCGGCATGAGCGGGCCGCCGGAGCCTGAACAGCCGAAAGGCCGACCGGCATTCCGCCGACCGGCCTTTCTTGAATTTGCCCTGGTCGGGATGAGAGGATTTGAACCTCCGGCCCCTTGAACCCCATTCTCGTCCACAATTGCGTACATTTTTGACATAACTACTTAAAATAATATGGCTATCCTGACCCAACTATCTCCTTTCCTTACATGTGCATGCCGTGCATGGGGTGCAGGATATCCAAGGGTTATGCAGGGGTGAGCTAGGTGAGGGAACACATGGGGAACACAAAGGGCAAAGCGGCCGGGAAAAACAAAAAGCGGGCAGCCTAGCCTTCAGCTAGAGCAGATTGCTTTTAAGACGCCCGCTCCTGCGTTGACGGCGCAAGTGAATTGCGCCTACGCCTACGCGGCGGCAAGCCATGTCGACGCATGGCTTGCAGAGCATTTTCAAAAGCAAAATGCTCTAAGTGCCCGCGTTTCTTGCGTTTACTGGTGGAGCTGAGGAGAATTGAACTCCTGACCTCTTGAATGCCATGCAACCCTATGTGGAATTTTTCCTTGGTATTTCTGTTATATATGAAATATGAGAAGGGTAGAAACGGGCAACTGCCGACATTTGCCGACCAGGGATATTCAGCTCAATTCCCGGCCATTCCCGACTCTCATGAGGATCGCTCCCCTCTTTACAGCCCCCTCTGTGGCATATTGTAGCTACAGAGGAGATTTGTCATGCAGGAAACCATACGCGCACGGGTTGACTCCCAAATCAAGAAGCAATTCGAATTCGCGGCCAAAAGCCATGGATAGAACGCCAGCCAGCTCTTGCGTGACTTCATGGCCGACTACCTCAAATCAACCATCAACCGCTTCGCCGACTTTCCTCACTTCGAACATCCACCGCAAGACTTGGAGCGCGTTCGGGAATTCGTTTTCGGACGGAATGTCATCCGCTATCTCGTGCGGGATGAGGTCGTGTATGTGCTCAGGGTATAGCATAGGAGAATGGACCGAAGCACGATTTCATCATGCGAAGCTTCTCTGTTCGGGGATGAAGCGTCCTGAATGACTCCTACCCTCGTCCGTTGATGGCGAATTTGCGCAGGGCCCGCACGTTTGCTAACCCCAGCTTGTTGACCATCCGCGTAAGATATGTCTCCACCGTCCTCGGGCTGATACCAAGGCTTTCGGCAACTTCCATATTGCTCACACCACGCGCCATGGCCGAGAAAATGGCCCGTTCCTGATCGCTGAGCAGAAAGAGCGGGTCCGTGGCCTGAGCACCAGCCGTTTCATCCAGACTCAATCCGGCGCGGTCGCTCACAAAGCGTTCACCGCGCAGCACGCCCTCTATGCCTTCCAGCAGCACGCCGGGGTCCTCGCGCTTGGTGACATAGCCGTTCGCACCGCAACGCAGCGCACGATCTATGGTGCCGGGATCTTCGTGCATGGAATAGATCAGAGTGCGGACACCGTGTTCGGCCAGATCGGCGAGCAGGTCTAGGCCGCTGCCGTCGGCCAGCGAAAGGTCCAGCAGCGCGAGGTCGAAGGCGGCCTGTTCCAGGCATTCCTTGGCATCGGCGCGGGTTCCGGCCTCAATGCCGGGGGAGTAACCGTTGGACTCCAACAGCAGATTCAGCCCCTGACGTACGGCAGGATGATCGTCGATGAGCAGGAAACGGAGATTGGCGAGAGTATGGGCTGGATCAGCGGGATGCATCGGGGGGTGTTCTCCTTGTGGAGGTGGGGGAAGCATGCTTGTCGCACGGGGCTGCGCAGGTGACGATGGTACCACCCAGCGGTGCGTCCTCTATAGTCAACTTGGCATGGATGACACCGGCACGGTGGGCCATGATGCCAAGGCCGAGCCCTCCCGTCCGGGAGCCCTGCCGTGCGGAGGCTGTGCGGCCAATGCCGTCGTCGTGAACGGTCAGGGTGACGCCATTCAGGACGGAGCAGCACAGCTTCAAGCGGATGGTGCGTGCCTGTGCGTGTTTGGCCGCGTTGGTCAGCGCCTCCTGCGCAATGCGGTACAGCGTGCGCATGTTGGGATTGGTGCATTGCCCGCAGTGGCGGCGCATTTCGAGCCGTACGTCTATGCCCGTATCCTTGGCAATACGTCGGGCCAGATCGTCCAGCGAGGGGCCGGGCATTGCGGGGTCGTGTTCTACGGGCCAGAGTCCGCGCGAGGTGCGGTACGCGTCGTCGGTAGAGGCATCCAAGAGAGCTGCAAGGCTGGCCATGGTCGTGGCTTCATCCGTTCCGGCAAGCCTCTTGTTCAGGATAGATGCGCGCAGCCGGGCTCCGGTGAGTTTCTGGCACAAGCCGTCGTGCAGTTCGTGGCTGATGCGCCTGCGTTCTTCCTCGCTGATGTTGATCACTTCTTGTTCTAGCCGGTTGCGCTCTTCCATTTCGGCCATGAGTGACTGGTTTTTGTGCTCCAGCTCTTCGGAGAGTTTTCCCACAGACATAAATGCATGGCTGAAGCGTTTGGCCAGTGCCAACGACTGGGTAACAACCAGAAAGAGCATGCCAAATTCGATCAGGTAGGGCGTGTTGATATGCTTGGTGTGGGAAAGACCGTCGTTCATGCTGGCGAGCAGGGATACCCCGCTGCCGAGCAGCAGCAGCCCGGCGCCGTTCATTCCGCGCCGGGCGCAGGCGAACAGACGCAGGACGTAATAGATGGCGCAGCCCAGCCCGATAAAAATGCTGAAAGCGATATACTCGGAAATACGGTGGTCTGGCGCGATCGGCAGCAACAGAAGGAATACCATAAGCCGAAGATCAACCAGATAACGGATGGCAGGGTGGAAGACCTTCGGATAGAGCGAGTAGTAGAACCGGAAGAGCATGGGAGCGCAGGCCATATAGAAGAAGAGAGAGACGTATTCTGACCAATGGGGCGGCAGGGACGGAAGGAACCTGCGTATGGCCCAGAAGGACGTATTGGAGGTCATGCAGAAGCACAATATGCACAGACAGAGGCCGCTGAAGTACCCCGCAGAAACCTGCATCCTGTCCAGATAAAACAAGAAGAGGTGGTATAGCAGTGTGACCATCAGGCAGCCTGCGAAGAAGTAGGAAAAGGTCCAGGTTCTGTCGCGTTCGGCTTCCAGAGGACCGGGCGGGGCAAGCTGTAGCCCCTCAGGTACGCCACCGGCGCGGAAATGGTGGTTGGAGATCTGGAGAACGAGTTCCAGATTTTCCCCTTTGGGGGTGATGCTGGCCAGCACCAGCGATCGCAGAGGCGTCTCGCTGTCTGCATCCGTGCCCACAACGCCGTTTGTCGCCACGAGCTGACCGTTGGCCCACAAACGGTAGGCCATGGGGATGTCGAAGAGCTGCAATGTCAGCGTGTTCGCCTCCGGCCAGAGGCGCAGGCGCAGCCGCAGGGTGGCCTGCCCCGTGCCACCCAGCTTTTCTCCATTTACGAGCATTCCCTTCCATGTGCCGGGCAGCGAAATCAGGCCCGATGGCGAAGGAGCGGTGCTTTCGGCGAAGTCCTGCGGCGTCAGCAGACGGTTCCAGTAGAATTCCCACGCACCGTCCAGCTGGGCGGGGCCCATGGTCGCCGGATCAAAACTCCGCAGGTCCAGCACACCGTTTTCGGCCCGCATGCGATCGGCCGCCGTCGCCTGGCCGTACGGCAGCAGGAGAAAAACAGCTACAAGCAGCAATGCCTTAAGCAGCGGAACGGAGTGGAATGTCAGGACCATCCGGGGCGGGAAGAAAGAGCGCGGTGCGTTTCTGTTCATCATTGGTCCGTGCGGGGTGGGGTAGGGCGCGCGCTTCATGCGACAGGCGGACTATATACACGACGGGGTGACATCTCAACCCCCTCAAATATATTCCGAAAAGACAGATTGGTTTGGATGGATTAAGGGGGCTTTACAAATATCGATGCGCCAGAAAACCGGGTGATTCCTCCCGATTTCTGGCGCATTCCGAAAAGCACAGCATGCTGCCGGAATCGTGCATGTGCATTCATCCCTCAGGCCGCGGCTCTATGCCACGCGGCCCATAATGCCCGGGAGTCATGCTGAAGAGGCTGGTTCAATTATCCCAAACCTGCAACCTGTCGGTTAAAATCAAACAGGTATGCTTTCTTCAACTGATAACGGCCTGCCACATCCAAGAGTGCAAGGCATCATCCGGACCGCAGAACATCCTTGCTCTAGAATTCATATTTGATCTGCAAACTGCCGGTCACGCCCTCGCGTTTGCCCACATAGCCCTGTACGCCGAGGTCAAAGGACAAGGGCAACGATGCCAACGGCGTGTACGCAAGCCCCAGCTCACCGGTGCCGGTATCGCCGCTCAGGGACGGGGCCTTTATGTCATACCCGTTGGTGCTGGCGCGGGCGTTGCCGTCAAACTCATGCTCATAGGCCGCGCCTATGTAGGGGATGATATACTCATTCACCGTGTAGCTGAAGCGCGAGCCGAAACGCAGACGGTTGGAGTCCACATCCTTAAAGTCGATGGGGTCGCCGGTAGACAGCGTGACGGAGTCGCCCTCCTGCCGCGTCCAGAAGTATTTGCCGTAGAGGTCAAGCGAAGCATTCTCCGTTATGTTCCAGACATAGCCGGTTCCCAAATGCAAACCGTAATACGTGGATGACGAATCGTATTCCGCGCTGCGCCCGGCGGCATCGCGCAGGTCGGAAGATTCGTATTCATTATGCAGGCCGCCCGCCCGGCCCGAGGCTTCAACATAGATATGGCCGGGGCCGGTATTGACTAAATCCATACGGCCAAGAATACCGCCGCCAAGGTAGCGGGTGTTACCGTCTCCTTCGACCGAAGCTGCATAGCTGAACGAATTGTAGGTATTGTACGAGCCGTTGCCGTATTCAAAAAACGGCCCGAATGTCAGGCGGCCAAGCGAAATATTGGCTCCCCAGGCCAGACCGGCCATCAGGGAGGCACTGTGCATATCCACATGCGAGCCGGTATTGTACCGCACGGAACCGCCGGAAAGCGCGCCAAACCCGACGGGGGCACCGCCGCTGCCCGCAACCCCGGCCTTGGCCGCAGAAACGGCAGAATCCATGCCCTGCCCGGCGGCCACGTCCGCACCTTGCATTACAATGCCCAGGCCAGAAACAAAACCTTCTGAAAGCGCCTTGGTCTGTTCGTTCACTGTGGGCGCCGTTTCGGCGGATACCGTGGCTAACAGCTTGTTGTTTTCGGTTGTGAGGTCAAAGTTGTATATCAGGGTCACGCCCTGCATGCCCGTGCCGCTCGCCCTGGAGTTGAGGCCGCTATTCGTGACCAAAGTTCCGGCGTCAATGAGCGTTATGGTGTCGCCTATCTGCAGGGGCGAAGAGCTGCCGTCAATTCCCACATTGACGGTGGAAGACCGCCCCGAGCTGCCTGTCAGATCTGCAGTGCCGGTCACTGTCAGCACCGTATCCCCCGCAGACAAGGAGGAAGGAAGGTAAAAGTTAAGATATTGAAAGTTACTAATATTGTTTACCGTTAGACCAGAGGTTTTTATATTCAGGGTATTGCCGCTGAAAGCGTCACCACTGGTAGTCATAGACAGATAGCCCCCGCAGAGAGATGCGGCTGTCAAATTCGGCGAACCGCTGATAGTCACACTATTGTTTGTGGCCAGTCCAAAACCATTGGGTGCTCCGACATACCCGCCGAAAACCTCATTGAAGACAGTGCCACCGTTGATATTGATTGCATTTCCGGAGGCCGTATGTGTTCCCGGTAGCACAAGGGCAGTAGCATATCCGCCCATAATACTGGATATGGAGCCGCCGTTGAGGTTGATGACATTACCAGAGGCTGTGGCAGAAGCTGGACCGACCATGCCGCCGAGAGAAGCAAAACCGCCATAGACGTAACGCGCTGTCCCCCCGTTGATGGTCACAGTATTATCAGAAGCCGTCATTGACCAAGGGTTTGCACTCCTGGCATATCCACCATATATATCAATACTATTGCTGCCCGCGAAGGCAGCCCCAATTGTTACAGCATTATCATTTGATGAAATGTTGCCACTGGTTGCAACTCCATTATGATACCCACCGTATATTCCGAAATCGACTGTCCCTCCATTGATGTTCACGATATTGCCATATGAATAGATGTTTTCGCTATGTGATGCGAGGTTATTTGTTCCGCCAATACTTATAGGACCGTCAAGAAAAGATGGATTGCCTATCACATCCCTATAATAAGCAGCGTAATTCACGGTAGCGGCAACGCCATACTGCGGCAGCATAAGGACGAATCCAAGAGAAACCACGGCAAAATACAACAGGAGAACGCGAGACATCGAAGAAAACTTCGACTTGTGCAACAACCCAGCAACCTCTCTGAGAAAAAACATTTTTCTGCTCCAGATACTTTCTTCGATTTATCTATCTACAATTTCGAATACAAAATGTGCGCTGTATATGCCGTTAAAACTACCCTGGCCAGTCTGGAAAAGCCCTGTTTGCAAACGCAGGCAGCCTCCGGCCTGCGTTGCATGCTCACGCCAAGGCAAGGAACAACAGGACGCACAGCGAAACAGCCCGCCGATGGAACAAGGACAATCAACGGAGCATGTTGCGGCATGACTAATTCTTCGGGATGCGCTGAAGGTCGGTTCGCAGCCCCTTATCCCTGCGTGCATGGATAGCTTTGCAACCCTCTTAATCCATTCATCACTTTCCGTCTGTCCGGGAAAACACGTACAGGGGCAACTTGTCAGGAGTGCCGAAAGATCGGCTCCGCCGCATGTGTCGTTTGCCATTCTGAGGACTGTAGGACTTGTCGTATGCGGATGGTCAATACGCCGCGATCCGGCGCTGGCCGAGGAGATGTGCCCCCTTCCCAAGAAACTGGTCCAGTTGTTAGGTGAGTCCACCGGCGAAACCACTGTGATTCGCCAAGGAGGATTTCGCCGTGAAAAAGAGCAAGTTCACCGAGGAGCAGATCGCCTTTGCCCTCAAGCAGGCCGAGCACGGAACGCCCGTGGCCGAGGTCACCCGCAAGATGGGCATCACCGAGCAGACCTTCTACCGCTGGAAAAAGAAGTACGGCGGACTGGGTACCGCGGAGCTTAGGCGGCTCAGGCAGCTTGAGGAGGAAAACCGTAAGCTCAAGCAGATGGTCGCGGACCTGAGCCTGGACAAGGCCATGCTCCAGGAGGTGATCGCAAAAAAGCTCTGAGGCCTGGTCAGCGCCGGGAGCTGGTGGAGTTCTTGCGGGTGACCTTCGACGTGAGCGAGCGGCAGGCCTGCCGGGACTACCGGCTGCGGCAGGAAATACATCACGCCCTATACGCCCCAGCAGAATGGGCTCATCGAGCGCTTCTTTCGCAGCCTCAAGGAAGAATGCGTCTGGCAACGCAGCTTCAAGAGCTTCGAGGAGGCTAGAGCATTTTGCTTTTGAAAATGCTCTGCAAGCCATGCGTCGGCATGGCTTGCCGCCGCGCAGGCGTAGGCGCAATTCACTTGCGCCGTCAACGCCGGAGCGGGCGTCTTAAAAGCAATCTGCTCTAGACGGGCCGTAAGGCAGTGGATCGAGTGGTACAACTCGGGGCGACCCCATAAGGCTCTTGGGTACATGAGCCCAGCGGAGTACAGGGCGCAGAAACTACAACATGTGGCTTGATTTCAGGGGTGCACTACACCTGGAATTCTGGTGGCAACCCGAGGTTCCCTTGAGGTTGCCACCAAAGAGAAACGGGCGGTCAGCATTTAAGCTAACCGCCCGTAATTCTTCATTTCCTGGTCGGGATGAGAGGATTTGAACCTCCGGCCCCTTGAACCCCATTCAAGTTCCCACACCTTGACTTAACAAGTGCAAGAGGAGTTCTCCCTCCCTCCGATTGTCTTACGCGTGCAGTTTCTTCATCAGCCAAGCCATGTTCTGGCCCAGTTCGTCCATGGTGCGCAGGCCTTCCTCGTCGTTCTCGACCTGTCCGGGCCCGAGGCCGATGCCGAGGTTCCAGTAGATGGAGCCGGGCACGATCATGCCGGAGATGCCGTAAAAGCGATTGATGGCGTCGTAAACGTTGGTGGCTCCGGCGCGGCGAACGGCCACCACGGCCGCGCCGACCTTGCGCCTGAGCATGCCCCCGTTGGCGATGCTGGTCATGCCGGCGCGGTCGATGAGCGCCTTGATCTCCGTGGACACGTTGGCGAAATAGGTCGGCGAGCCGAGAATGATGCCGTCGGCCGCGACCATCTTCTCGATGCAGGAGTTGATGTCATCGTTCCTGACGGCACAGCGCTGGTCCTTGTTCTCGAAACACTTGAAGCAGGCGATGCAGCCGCGCACCTTCATGCCCGCCATCTGCACGAGCTCGGTCTCGATGCCTTCCTTCTCCAGTGCGGCGAACACGCGGCGGATGAGGATAGCGGTGTTGCCGTCCTTGCGCGCGCTGCCATTGAATGCCACGACCTTCATGTGTTCTCCTCGCGTTGGCTATAATCAATCCTGCTTGTGATACTTGAGTCCCAGACTGTACGCTTTGCCTACGACCTGCCCCACGCCGAAGTAACTGCGCTGATCCACGGAATAGAGCAGCGGCGAAAGCTTGGCCATGTCGAGCTTGCCGTCCGTGAGCGCTTCCTCATCCGCCAGCGTGCCCATGATCTCGCCCACGAATATGGCGTGCGCGCCAAGCTCCATGGAGTGCAGCAGCCGGCACTCGATGACCAGCGGAAACTCGCCCACATAGGGCGCGTCCACGATTTCGCTGCGCACCGGAGTCAGTCCCGTGCGCGCGAATTTGTCCGTATTCTGGCCCGAAGCGATGCCGAAATAATCGGCCTCGGCCGCGTGGCCTGCGTCGGGGATGCTCACGGTGAAGGCCTTGCGGGCCAGCACGCTCGTGTAGGTGTGACGCGAGGGCCGCACCGAAACCTGGATGCAGGGCGGTTCGGAGCAGCATACGCCGCCCCAGGCCGCGGTCATGGCATTGGGCTTGCCCTGGGAGTCGTAGCTGCCGATGACCCAGACGGGCGTGGGATAGGCCGCAATGCGCGGCCCGAGTGACTTCTTCATGGCTCATGCTCCTTGGCTGGTTTTCTTCATCTGCTTGCCGATGCTCCAGCAATCACCCACGGCAGGGCCGAGTGACCAGTACTTGCGCAGGCCCATATCGAAAAGCAGGGGCCGCAGCCTGGCCGGGTCGATAGCCCCGTCCGCGAGCACGGATTCCTCCGCGTGCACCTGCCGGATCTCGCCCACGAAGATATTGTGGGTCTTGTAGTCCAGCACGTCGTGCAGCACGCATTCCATGCATACCGGACAGGCTTTTATCATGGGCGCGGCAGGCGTGTCCCCATAGAATAGCTCGAACATGCTGGATTTGTCCGTCTTTTTGCCGCTGACCAACCCGCAGTAGTCCGTCTCCACAACGAGATCCTGGGAAGGAATGTTCACGCTGAAGGCGCGGTTCTCGATGACGCCGCGGTTTGTGTGATGGGCCTTGTTCACCCCAAAGGAGATGTACTGGGGCTGGCCGTGGTTCATGATGCCCACATGGGCGACGGCGGAGAAATTCGGCCTGCCGTCCACGTGCGAACCCAGAAGCACGGTTAACGAGGGGTAGAGAGCATTGATAGGGCCGAGAGTCTTTTTCATCTGGTGTCATCCTTTGCAGGCCAGGCGTTCAGGTGCACGCGCTCGGCCTTGTAACGATCTTCGGGGCGATGCTCTTGGGCCGGATGGCCCAAGACGATGAAGGACAAGGGCATGATGCGGTCCGGCAGGTTCAGCAGCTTGCGGAAGCCCGCCACGCGCTCCTCGATCGGATGCACGCCGGTCCAGACCGTGCCCAGGCCCAGACCGCGAGCGGCCAGCAGCAGGTTTTGCGTGGCGGCCGAGCAGTCCTGAATCCAGTAGCCGGGATACTTCTCCAGGCTCAGGTCGCCGCAGACCAGGATGCCCATGGGCGCTTGGCGGGCCATGGCCGCATACTGGCTGAACGTCGGCACCGCATCGAGCAAGGCCCGATCGGTGATGACGATGAACTGCCAGGGCTGGGCATTGCCGGCGCTGGGCGCGGTCATGGCCGCCCCGAGCAGCCTGCGCAACTGCTCCTGCGTAACCTCGCCGGGCGCGAACTTGCGGATGCTGCGGCGTGTATGTATGGCGTCGAAGAGTTCCATGCGAGGCTCCTGTTGTTGTACTCGGACTGAAAGCGAGCGCTTTACATGTATACCTGATTTGAATAGTTAGGGCGTAAAAAGCAAGTAGGCACTTATAAGTGGAGTAGTTACTTGCCGGAAACCAATAGGTCGCAATAATTCAGGAATCCGTTGATAACAGAAGCTCAGGCCGCCGGGCGGCAGGAAAAAACTGGAGGAGACTCATGGCATGTGAACTGAAGACCTGCGGGGACAAGAACTATTATTGCTCCATCGAGTTGTCCCTGCTGGTCATCGGCGGCAAATGGAAACCGATCATCCTCTGGCGGCTTGGGCAGGACGGCACGCAGCGCTTCGGCGAACTCAAGCGCATCATGCCCAACATCACCCAGAAAATGCTTACCCAGCAGTTGCGAGAGCTGGAGGCCGACGGATTAGTGCGGCGGCAAGTCTATCCCGAGGTGCCGCCGCGAGTGGAATACTCGCTCACGGATTTCGGTCGGAGCGTCACGCCGGTCCTGGAACAGCTATGCAAGTGGGGGCACAGGTTCGAAGAGGAGCACCGCCGCCGCGAGGACGAGAAAGCCGAAGCTGGTCTCCCGGCCATGGAGGCCATGGCCGAGTAGAACCGCCAATTCGGGATAAGGCGCGTTAGCCTCATGCAGTCCAGTGCAGACTGCCCGCAGGCTTCAGCTCTGGCTCTGGGGCAGCGGCTGGCCCTGGTCCTTGCCCATTCCCTCTAATTCCTCCTGCAGCTTGTCCAGAAGCCGTTGCGTCTCTTCCTTGAGACCTTCCCAGCCGCGACGCAGGGATTCGCTCATGGTGCCTTGTCGGTCCATGTTGTCCAGGGCGATGTCGAAGTAGCGCAGGATGCTGCGCAGATCCTGGCGAATGGCCTCCATGTCTTGCGTGTGTTTCTTTTCCAACTCGGCCACACGGTTTTCCAGGGCTTGCAGCCGCGCCTGGACGTCTTGGTCGTCCTTGGCCGTGCCGTTGGAGCACGCAGCCAAAACTAGAAAGATGCAAAGCAGCATCGCGGGAATTTTCATACCGACCACCTTGTGAGGGCTTAAATGGCATTCACGACGGCAGGCAGGATGCCCATTTTCAATGTTTTGGGCAAGACTGGAGCGATATGTCATGCTCCTCGGCATTCATTAGAGCAATTTGCGTTTGAACTGAGAGAGGGCGCTGCCCTCTCTCAGACTCTCTCCCGGCAGGGAGCGGCGCTCCCTGCACCCCCATTTTTCATTTTATTTGCAAGGTGCTGTAGGCCTGCCGTTGGTCCCGGCGCCTGGAATGCCAAGTGCAAGGCCCGTGTGGCCAGCTCAGCCAAGGCATAATCGACCACAACGATTTCAGCCGGCAGAGGCGCTTGCGTTGTCAGTGAGTCCAAGCAGCCGGTCAGCTCTGTCCACGGAGCATGCGAGGACCGAAATGGCTGGCTGTCGATGCGGCATGCTAGCATGATCAATGGTGCGGCCGACGATTGCGGTATCGTCGGCCGCACCATTGAGACTCTCAGCTTGGGCATGCTTTGGTCGAGAGTTCAATCGGCGCTTCTGGAGCAGATTGCTTTTAAGACGCCCGCTCCGGCGTTGACGGCGCAAGTGAATTGCGCCTACGCCGAAGCTAGCGGCAAGCCATGCCGACGCATGGCTTGCAGAGCATTTTCAAAGCAAAATGCTCTGAAACGTGTCTTTCGCGACATGGCCTGCGGTAAATCCGGAATTTCGGCCTGCAGGGTGAGCTACGCCAGCCTTCGGCGCATATCCTCGGCCTCACGGCGCATGCTCTCGGCCACTTCCGGCGCCAATTCGGAGATGAGTCGCTGGCGCTCCGGGTCGATGCCGCCCTCCAGCCAGGGGTTGGGCATATCGGCGAATTCTTCGGCGGCATGGCGGCGGTCTTCAGCGATCTTCTCCTGCCAGCGACCTTCTCCGTAAGTCTGCACAAAGGCCATGGCCTCAGCGGGTTTCATCCTCCAAAAGCGCTTCTCCATGCGTGTTCCTCCTTGGCTTGAATCCCGCATGCTAGCAGGCCCCGGCTTTCAGGCAAGCAGAAAGGCAATAACAAGGTGGCCGAATGGACGGATGCGAGAAGCGTCTGTCCATTCACGACTTTTTTGCTATTTCGGCAAAAGCGGGATACCTGATGGTTTCGCCGAACAGAGCATGGACAAGGTCTGAATCGGATCGGCGCGAACCTCGTGGGCAGACATGAACGGATTTTTGCGCAACTTACTCATCGGAACCGTGTACTTCGGTCTCGGCCAACTCGGCTTGTCTCTGGCCGCTGCTTCCACCAATATCGCCCCGATCTGGCCAGCCTCGGGTTTCGCCTTTGCCGCGATCCTGCTCTGGAACCTGTCCTGCTTGCCGTATATCGTCTTGGCCGATCTGGCCCTGTCCGTGACCACGGGGCCATTCGCGGCCAGCGACGTACTCACGGCCCTGGCGAATGCCTTGTCGGCCGTGGCTGGGGTGGTCCTGCTGCAGCGCTTCAAAAGCCCAGGGAGCATTCATGAGCGTTCCTGGAACATGGTTCTCCTGCTGCTGTGCGGCACGGTAGTCACCGCCGGTCTGGCTTCGTCCATGTCCGTGCTTGGACTGGTGCGCGGAGGGCAGGTGGCCCAGGCCGAAGCCCTGCCCGTCTGGTGGACGTGGTTTCTCTCGGACGCTGCCGGCGTGGTCCTGCTGACTCCGCTGCTTGTGGTCTGGCAGGAGAAAGGCTTGGCCGGACTGCGGCCGTGGCGTCCCGAGTCGCTGCTCCTGCTCACGGGCCTGCTGCTCGCGGGGTGGGTCATGTTCGGTCAGCGCCAGCTGGAGATCGTGGAGCACTATCCTGTTGCTTTTGTACTGGCCCCGGTGCTCGTGTGGGCCGGCTTCCGGCTGGACTTGCGCATACTGACCCTGGCCATTTTGGCCTTTTCCGTTCAGGCCGTGGCGGGCACGACCATGAGCTTGGGCCCTTTCGGCCACCTTGGCCTGCCCGAGTCCTATCTCCTGCTGCAGGTCTTCCTCATGGTCATGGCCTCCATGGTCTTCATCCTTTCGTCCGTGAACGCGCAAAGCCACTTGGCCGAGCTGTCCCTGCGCCAGAGCCAGGCCGCATTGCGTTACGCCAACGAACGGCTGGAGCAGCGTGTGCTGGAGCGAACCAAGGAGCTGCGCCAGGCCCTCAAGGAATTGCGCCGCGCCGAGCGCAGCTACCGCGCCCTATACGAGAACGCCATCCAGGGCATGTTTCGCTCCAGCCTCGATGGGCGCATCAAGACCGCCAATCCGGCTTTTGCGCACATGCTTGGCTATGCTTCGCCTGAGGATCTGCTCCGGGAGAGCGGCATGGAATCCGTATACGTATTCCCGGAGGACAGGCGAGAGTGGCTGGCCAGCATCAGGCAGCAGGGCTTTCTCAGGAATTACGAGCTGCGCTTGCGCCGCAAGGACGGCACGCCCTTGTGGGTGCTCGGCAATGTATTGCTGACACAGGGCGATGACGGCGAGGAGGTCCTGGAGGGCATCGAGATCGACGTGACCGAGAAGGCCTTGGCCGAGCAGGAACTGGAACGCGAGCGGCAGCGCCTCGAAGAGGACTTGCGCGCCGCGGGTGAGATCCAGAAACGGCTCTTGCCCCGCGACGGCGCCGAGCTGCCCGGAGCAGCCATGGCTTGGACATTCGTGCCCAGCGGCCAGGTGGGCGGCGACGCGTTCAACTTCATTCCTCTCGCCGATGGCCGCACGGCCTTCTACATGCTCGACGTAAGCGGCCACGGCGTGCCCTCGGCCCTGGTGGCCTTCTCGGCCTGCCAGGCCTTGCAGGACGCCGGTGGCATGCAGGGCGGCTCGCCGGCCGGGCGGCTGGGGATCATGCCCAGGCCCGTGGAGGTCATGCGCCGTCTGGAGGCCGAGTTTCCCTTCAGCCGTTTCGGCCAGTTCTTCACGCTCTGCTATATGGTGCTCGATGCGCGCCAGGGTCTGCTGACCTGGTCATGCGCCGGCCACCCTCCACCGCTGCTGCTCAGGCCGGGGCAGACGCCGGCCCTGCTCGATGGAAGCGGCCCGGCCGTCGGCCTGGGCCACGCCGAGGGCTTTCGCGAGGATCAGGTGGCGCTTGAGCCTGGAGACAGGCTGCTGCTCTATACCGATGGCGTTACGGAATACCGCGCCGCCGACGGCGAACTGTTCGGCGAGGAGCGTTTGCTCGCGGTGCTTGCCGGGGCAGCGGGCCTGACGCGCGAGCAGGCGCTTGCGCTCGTGACCGAGCGGCTCGGCGAGTTCGGCCAGGGCCGTAAGCCGAGCGACGACGTGAGCATGCTGCTCGTGGAATATCTGGGGCCAGAGGGGGTTGGAGGTAAGGCAGGCACATAAAAAGCCCGGCAGGATAATCCTGCCGGGCCTTTATCTTTCTTTTTGCTGAAGCCACGCTTGGCAGCCGCCGCAGGGCAGCCCACCTAGCTACTTCGCCGAACGTCCCTCGTTACGGGGGGTGCGGCCGGCACTGGCCCGCCGGTCGTCCTGGCCGCGATGGCCCGTCGCCCCCAGAAGCTGCTTGGGCTGGGCCTTGCCCCAGACCTGCATCCAGCGATCCCCATCGGGGCCTTCGGCCTGCTGGGACTGACCGGCAGCGCGGCTGCGGGGCTGTGCATCCCTGGCGCTTGCGCCGCCATTGGCGCTTGCGGAATGCTGCCTGGGCTTGCCGGCGGAAGCGGCGGCTTTGGGCCTGGCCGAGGTGGGATTATCGCCCCGGCTGTTGGCGCCTGCTCCGGAACGGACCGGCAGCAAGCTTTTGGTTGCCGCCGAGTCGATGGCCTTGCGGGGAGCGGGTCCGGGCCTGCGGCTCTGCTGCGTGCGCGGCTGGCTGTCATACTGCGGGGCGCGAGCCGTGCTTTCGGAAAAGCCGTCCAGACGTTTGCGTTCGATGCGCAGGTTCAGGCTGCGTTCGATGAACTTGACCTGAGACTCGTCTTCGGGCGCGACCAGGCTCACAGCCTCGCCGTTGCGCTCGGCGCGGCCCGTGCGGCCTATGCGGTGCGTGTAGGCTTCGGCCGTGTCGGGCAGATCGAAATTGACCACCAGGCTCACGCGCTCGCAATCGATGCCGCGGGCAGCGATGTCCGTGGCCACCATGACCCGGTATTTGCCGTTGCGGAATCCGTCCATGGCCTCTTGACGGCGGCCCTGGGACAGGTTGCCCTGCAGCGACGTGACGGAGAAGCCCTTGCCGGCCAGCTTCTGGGCCAGGCCCTTGGCGCGGTGCTTGGTGCGCGTGAAGACCAGGGCGGAATTCTTGCCCAGGTCGTTCAGGAGCTTTTCCAGCAGGTCCTGCTTGCGGCTGCCGGCCACGGGATAGAGCGCATGGCTCACCGTGGCGGCGGGCGCGGTGTTGGACACCTGAACCGTGACGGGATCGCGCAGTCCGGATTCGGCCAGGGAGCGGATCTCCGCGGGCATGGTGGCCGAGAAGAGCATGTTCTGGCGCTGGCGCGGCAGCTTGGCCATGACCTTGCGCACATCGGGCAGGAAGCCCATGTCCAGCATGCGGTCGGCTTCGTCCAGCACGAGGGCGGAGACCTTGGAGAGATCCACCGCGCCCTGGTTCATGAGGTCCACAAGGCGTCCGGGGCAGGCCACGGCCACCGTGGCCTGGCGCAAGGCCTTGATCTGGGGCATGGCGCCCACGCCGCCTATGACCACGGCGCTGCGTATGCCCGTCTGCTTGCCCAGGCCGAAGAAGGATTGGTGTATCTGCACGGCCAGTTCGCGGGTCGGGGCGAGCACCAGCACGCGGATGGGGCCGCGCGTGGGCGCGTTGTCATTCAGCAGCCGTTGCAGGAGAGGAAGCACGAAGGCAGCGGTTTTGCCTGTGCCGGTCTGGGCCAGGCCCATGACGTCCTTGCCCGCTAGGACAGCGGGGATGGCGCGGGTCTGAATGGGAGTCGGGGTTGTGTAACCGGCGGCGAGGATGCCGGCCATGATGCGTTGGTCAAGGGAGAAGGAATCAAAACTCACGAATGGTCCTTGGGTTGGAAAGAAAAATGAATAATATCGGCTAACGCCAGTCTCGGCATTCGCGCCGCGGACGGCGGCCTCTAGTCTGATCGTGACGATCGCATTGGATCGGCGGGGACTGGACGGGACGGGGCCGGTGTGCCGGATACATATCCGGTCGCGGAGCTAAGCCCGGGGACATTTAGCCATTCCTGGCAATAAGTAAAGTGAAAACATGATGACGCAGAACGCATAACCGCCCTGAAGGTAAACCTTCGGGGCGGTTATGCGTCAGTCTAGAGCAGATTGCTTTTAAGACGCCCGCTCCGGCGTTGACGGCGCAAGTGAATTGCGCCTGCGCCTGCGCCTGCGCGGCGGCAAGCCATGCCGACGCACGGCTTGCAGAGCATTATCAAAAGCAAAATGCTCTAAGTGCGTCGGCCCTGGTTTCAGGGTTGCAGCATCTGCAGTTGCGGATTGGACTCGAACAGCTTGAGCAACTGGTCCGTGCGCAACTCCAGACGCTCGTTGGCGAGCTGGAACATGTTGCGCAGGAACATGTAGCCGCCACCTGGGTTAGCTTCCAGGATCTTGCGCAGATCATCGGCCGGGACCTGAACGATCTCGGAGTCCTCGGAGCAGACCACGCCGTGATGGTGCTTATGTCCGGGAATGACCGCCGACCAGCCGAAGATGTAGCCGGGCCTGACCGCGCCCAGGTACACGGTCATGCCCTGACCGGCATCGGCCTGGAACAGGGCTTTGCCAGCCAGCAGGAAATAGATGGCTTGGGCTACCTCGCCTTTCTGGAAGACGATCTCGTTGCGGGTGTATTTCTTGATTATCGCCGCCTCGTTGAGGGCCACGACAATGCGCTCATCGACTTCGCGCAGCACGGGGAAACGCTTGGAATTGAGAATGGGATTCATGCGTTGGCTCCTTGCGAATGACGCCTAAAGGACCAGGGCCACGGCCACCAGGCAGGCCAGGCCGAGGGTGATGACAAGGATGGTCGCGCCCGTGGGCACGGTGCCCGTGGCCAGGGCTTCCTGCACATAGGCCTTCCAGGCATGGCCGTTGCGGCGCTCGGAACCGCTCAGCCAGTTGACTGGAGCGGTGATGATCACCGCGGCTGTCGTGGGCAAAGCGTCGCACAAGGCGGCCAGGCCGCGGACCGCGCCGGCGGTCAGGCGGGCGCTGACGGCGTTGATGCCGTTGAACACCTTGTCCGCCACTACATAGAACAGCCGGCCGCCCTTGCGGTAGAACCAATCCGTATCAAGGTTGATAGCACGGATTTCGGCAGGGTATTTGCCCGAGAGGATCAGCAGGGTGAAGGCCAATGCGCCGAACATGAGCAGCTGGAGTTGGGCGACGACATGGGCTCCCGTGTATGGGACGTATTCCACAGGGAAAGGCAGAATGGAATACAACGGGCCGGGATTGACGCCCAGATAGACGCACAGGAAGGCGGCGATGCCCATGGCCAGGAGCATGTTCAGGGGTGGCTCCTTGGGCCGCAGGCCCGAGTCATGTCCGAAGAAGGTGAAGAAAGGCACCTTGATGCCGGCATGGTGGAAGACGCCGGCAGAGGCGAATTGCAGTATCAGCCATACGGCTACGATCTTCCCGTGCCCTGTGGCGCTGATGATCATGGATTTGCTTACAAAGCCGCTGAACAGCGGGAAGGCGGAGATGGATGCGGCGCCGATGATGCAGAACAAGCAAGTCAGAGGCATGGTCCGGTACAGTCCACCCAGGTCCGTGCAGCGGCTGCGTCCCGTCATGTGCATGACTGCTCCAATAGACATGAACAGGAGCGCCTTATAGAGAATATGGCAAAAGGCGTGGGCTACCGTGCCGTTTATGGCAAGCTCCGAGCCTATACCCACGCCGACCATCATGAAGCCGACCTGGTTGATGAGGCTGTAGGCCAGCACGCGGCGCAGATCGTTCTCCAGCACGGCGTAGAAGATGGGAATGGCCGCCATGGCCGCACCCAGCCAGATGAGCAGTTCCGTGCCCGGATAGGTTCGGGCCATGAGGTACACGGCGCTTTTGGTAGTAAAGGCGCTCAGGAATACCGCGCCTGTCGCCGTGGCTTCGGGATAGGCGTCCTGGAGCCACGAATGCAGCGGCGGGATGGCCGCATTGATGGCGATGCCGAGGAAAATGAGTATCGAGGCCGCGTCATTCAGTCCCAGTCCGATGTAGTCGAAGGCCGTGGTGCCTGTCTGGGAGATCTTCATGACCACGCCGGCCAGGAGCAGCAGGCCGCCCACTATGTGCACCATGATGTAGCGGAAGGCCGCTCCGTGGGCGGACTTGGTGCGTCTGGCGAGTATGAGGAAGGTCGAGGCGACGGCCATGATCTCCCAGAAGATGTACAGGGAGATGAGATCGCCGGCAAAGGTAACGCCCAGGGCGGCACCCGCGTAGCAGAGGCCTGCCACATGCTGGATGTCGTCCTTGACCTGCAGTGCGAAGAGCACGGCGATGAAGGAAACCAAACTGAAGATGTAGCCGAAGGCGCGGCTAAGTCCGTCGATTCTGCCCAGTACGAGATCATAGCCGAGCAGACTGGTGTTCCAATGCATACCGTTGGGCATGCTCATGAGCATGAGCAGGGCTGCCAGCGGCAGCATGAGCAGGTAGACTTGTTTCAGCCGACCGCTCAAAGCCGGCACAAGCATGGCACCTAAGATGAATATCAGCGATGGCGGTAGTGTACCGGAGAAGAATATTTGGTCCATGGGTTTCCTCGCGCCAAGGGGTTAGCCCTTGTCGTAGTGGTCCTCGTTGCGCTTGATGAACATGCGCAACACCTTGGCGATATAGATGAGCGCTACACAGGAAACGAAGCCGTAGGTGCCGAAGAAGAAGGGCATTTCCTCCCAGGCGAAGTCACCGTGCATGTGCACGAAGAACTCCGAAATCAGGAGCACGACCAAGGATGTATAGAATACCATCAGGAGTCGTCTGACGTTCTTCGGGTTATCGAATATCTTGAGTTCCCGTTTCAAAACTCATTCCTCCATTGAAAGTGGTGGGCTCCCATCTCCGGCTCCATCCGGCAGGCCGTCAGGACGCCGTGAGCACGAAGATCGTAACCAGATAGGCCACGGCCACGCCGAGGGTTACCCAGAAGGCCGTGGGATAGCCGGGCTCCGGCTTATGTTCGAGCTTCATCAGCACCTTGTCGTGCATGGCTTATACTCCAAGGGTTGCGGCCACGGCCATGCGGGCCAGGGTCAGGAATATGTCCGGGTAGAAGAACACGGCCACGGACAATCCCGCGGTGATCAGCGGCGGCACTATGCACAGCAGGGGCGCTTCCTTCACCGGACCGGAGTGCAGGCACTGGTCGGGCGGGCAGAAGAAAGCCCGGTATACGATGGGCAGGAAGTAGGCCGCGTTGAGCAGCGAGCTGAATATCAGCACGCCGGCCAAAACCCAGTGCTGGCCGTCCATGCAGCCCGTGAGCAGGTTCCACTTGCTCAGGAAGCCGCCCGTGGGCGGGATGCCGATGATGGACAGGCTGCCGATGAAGAAGGCCAGCATGGTCAGCGGCATGCGCCTGCCGATGCCGGACATCTTGCTGATGTACTTCTCGCCCGTGGCCACGAAGATGGCTCCGGCGCAGAAGAACAGGGTGATCTTGCCGAAGGCGTGCATGGCGATATGCAAGAGGCCGCCGGTCATGCCGGCGGCATTGAGCAGTCCCGCGCCGAGCACGATGTACGAGAGCTGGCCGATGGTGGAGAAGGCCAGCCGGCGCTTGAGGCCGTCCTGGGTCAGGGCGATCAGCGAGGCCACGGTCATGGTTATCGCGGCCACGGCGGTGATGAACCCGCCCAGGCCGAGGTTGGCCAGGGTCTCGGGGCCGAAGACGCCCGTGACCACGCGGAAGATGCAGAACACGCCGACCTTGACCACGGCCACGGCATGCAGCAGCGAGCTGACCGGCGTGGGCGCGACCATTGCCGCGGGCAGCCAGGAGTGCACGGGCATGAGCCCGGCTTTGGCGAAGCCGAACAGGAGCGCGGCCAGCAGCACGATCAGCAGGGTGGGCGAGGCCAGGCTGCCGATGGCTCCGGCGGCCTGGAAGTCCAGGGTCCCCGTGAGATTGTAGACCAGGATCATGGCCGGCAGCACCAAGCCGATGGACGTGCCCACGATGAAGGTCAGGTACTTGCGTCCCGATGCCCTGCTGTCCGCGTCCTGATGGTGCGTGACCAGCGGGTACGTGGCGAAGGAGAGCAATTCGTAGAACAGGTACATGGTCAGCAGGTTGGCCGAGAAGGCCACGCCCACGGCCGCGAAGAGCGACAGGGCGAAGAAGGCGAAAAAGCGCGTCTGAGCGTGTTCATTCAGGCCGCGCATATAGCCGATGGAGTAGATCGAGGTGACCACCCACAGCGAGGAGGACACCAGGGCGAAGAGCATGCCCATGGCGTCCACGCGCAGGGCCAGGGGAGCGCCCGGAATGACCGGGGCCAGCAGGAAGTAGTACTCGCTGCCGGCCAGCACAGCCGGGACCATGGAACCTACCAGGCCGAGCATGAGCAGGGCCGCGAAGAAGGTCCAGGCCTCACGGGCGTTGGGCGCGCGCGAGGCGGACAGGATTCCGGGCAGGGCTGTCAGCGGAGCCAGCACCGCCAGGAAGGGCAGTATGGAATTAAGTGCTTGCATGTAGTGTTTACCCCACCTGTCAGGCGATGGAACCGGTCAGCGCCGCGGCGATGACCCGGTCGACGATGTAGCCCGTGGACAGGCCCACGGCGATGAGGATCAGGGCCGCGGCGGCCAGGGGCACCAGGCGTGTCCAGTGCACTTCGTCCATAACGCTCTCCTCGTGATGGCCGTGCTCGTGGCTTCCGTGCTCTTGCCCGCCCTCGAAGAAGCAGATCTCGAAGATGCGGAAGAACAGGATCACGTTGATCAAGCTGGAGAGGATGAGCGCGCCGGCGAAGACGTATTGTCCGGCCTGCATCGAGCCCGAGACGAGATACCACTTGCTGAAGAAGCCGCACAGGGGTGGCACGCCGATCATGGACATGGCGCCCAGGACAAAGGCGGCCATGGTGAAGGGCATGCTGCGGAACAATCCCTTCAAGTCACCAAAGGCGGGGCTGCCACGCTTGCTCACGATGTTGCTCACGGCCATGAACAGGGTCAGGGTCATGAGCGCATCGGCGATGATGTGCAACATGGTGCCGGTCATGGCCGTGCGGTTGCCGATGAAGGCGCCGCCGGCCATGTAGCCCACCTCGGCCACGAGGATGAAGCAGAGCATGCGCCGCAGGTCCCTTTGGGCCAGGGCGGCAAGGGCTCCGACCACGATGGCCGCGGAGGCCAGCCAGACCGCGATGGTTGACAACTCAGGCATGGAAGCCACGAAGTCGGTCGGGAAGACCGTGATGAGCATGCGCACCACGACGTAGGCCATGACCTTGGTGGTCATGGGCGCGAGCAGCGCGGCCGAGACGTTGGTGGACTGGCTGTAGGCTCCCGGCAACCAGCCGTGGAAGGGGAACAAGGCCATCTTGACCCACAAGCCGAGCATGATGATGGCGAAGGCCCCGGCCAGAGCCGGCGTGCCGCCCATTGTGGACAGGATCGAAGCCACGTCGGCCATGTTGAGGGAGCCGGTCTTCACGTACAGATAGCCGATGCCGAACAGGTAGAACGAGGCGCCCGTGGAGCCGATGAGCAGGTAGTTGAGGCTGGCCAGTTGCGCCCGGGCGCCGCCCCAGGAAAGCAGGGCGTAGCCGCTCAGCGCCGCCACCTCGATGAGCACGTAAAGGTTGAAGATGTCGCCCGTGGACAGGATGCCCAGATGCCCGGCCGTGGTCAGCAGGTACAAAGTGTAGAAGACATGCGTCTTCTCGGGAAACTCGCGCTCGATCTGCTCGCGGTTGGCCAACAGGTTGAGCAGGGCCATGCCGGACATGAGGCACAGCATGGCAGCGGAGAAGGTGTCGGCCACGAAGGCGATGCCCCAGGGCGGAGACCAGCCGCCCAGCAGGTAGGTGACCGGGCCATGGGCAAGGGTCTGCAGCAGGACCTGGATTGCGGACCAGAGCGAGACGCCCAGGGCGAGCACGGCCGCCGGGAATTCGAGGCGCCGGCCCAGCCAGGGGCTGATGGCCGCGAAGAACGCCGCGAAGAGAAGCGGGAGGAGAACTAGGATTTGGTAGTGCATGCTCAGGACCGCCTGATCTGGTCAAGGATTTCGTTCTCTTCGAGAGTACCGTGCTTGCGGTAGATTCTCTGTGAAAGCGACAGCGCCACTCCGAGCGTGGCCACGGACACGACGATGGCCGTGAGCATGAGCACGTGGGGCAGCGGGTTGATGTAATCGGCCGGCGAGATGGGAGCATGGCCGCTGGCCAGAATGGGAATCGTCGCACCCTTCTTGGAGCCCATGGCCACGTAGAAAAGCATGATCGAAGTCTGGAAGATGCCCAAGCCGATGAGCTTCTTCATGATATTGCGCTTGGCGATCATGGCGTAGATGCCGGTCATCATGATCACGAAGTAAGCCCAATAATTGAATTTATCCGCTAACTGATTCAGAAGTTCATCCATCTTACAGGCCCTCGTTGATGGTCCCCTGGGAGGAGACGAGCTTGAAGATCATGATCAGGGCCGAACAGACGGTCAGGGCCACACCGGTTTCAACCAGCAGGATTCCCAGGGAGTGACCGGACGCCAGCGGCATGCGCAGGAGCCCGGCGAGCCCGCCGTAATCCAGGAAGTTGGCGCCCGTGGTCAGGGCGATAAAGCCCGTGCCCACATAGATGGTCACGCCCGCCGCGGCCAGGATGTGCATGAGTCGCTCGCTGAAGCGGGCGATGACGAAACGCAGGTCGTGCGACAGGGCCAGCAGCAGGTAACTGGCTGCCATGACCACGCCGGCCTGGAATCCTCCGCCCGGGCTGTAGTGGCCATGGGCGAGCACGTAGAAGGCGTAGATCTGCATGAACGGGATAAGCAGCCGGCAGACCGTGCTGACCACGATGTCCTGGGGCGTCCAGTCCGAGTCGATCTGCTCGAAGGCTCCTTGAGTCGGTGTGGCGCAGGCTCCGGGCATGCGCACCACGAGACCCGTGGCGATGTGCCTGTAGTAGTAGTGCTCCAGGACGCATTCCTCGCGCGACCTGCGCAGGATGAAGAAGCAGGCCATGGCCGCGGTGAAGACCACGATGGTCTCGAACATGGTGTCGAATCCGCGAAAGTCGGCCAGGACCGAAGTGACGACGTTGGGTGTGTGCGTCTTCTCGTAGCTCTGCTCGATGTAAAGATTCGAGACGTGCAGGCTGGCTGGTGACTCGGGATCACCCCAGGCGGGGAAGTCGCTGGTGGTGTAGACCAGGGCGATGCCCGCCAGGAGAACGGCGATGAGGGATATGGCTTTCAATCCTTTGTCCTCCTCGTGGTGCGGAACACGGCGGCGAAAATGAGCGCGGAACTGATGCCCGCTCCGATGGTCGCCTCGGTGAAGGCCACGTCCACGGCTCCCATGGAAAGCCACAGCAGGCACATCATGAAGCTGTAGATGCCGAAGACAATGGACGCTCCCAGGAGGTCCTTGATCGTGATGGCGGCCACGGCGCAGCCGATGAGCATCACGAGCACCAGAAATTGAATTTCCCAGATCATGGCTACCTCCGCTTGTCGCCTTTGCGCCAGGGTATGATTCCCGCGCGCATGCCCGCGTCGACCATGTCATGGGTCGCCGTGGGGCTGGCGAAGGAGACGAATACGAGTATCAGAAGGATCTTGGCCGCCACTATCAGGTGGGCGAGGTCGAAGTGACGGCCCTGCCACAAGGCCAGCCCGAACAGCAGGCAAATGGAGCCCAGGGTGTCCAGCTTGCCGGCGGCGTGCATGCGCGTGTACGCATCGGGCAGGCGCAGGATGCCCAGGGTTCCGACCGAGAAAAGCACCAGTCCCATCACGACAAAGGTGATGACCACGATATCGATGATCATGCTGGCATTCTCCTAATAGAAATCAGCTTCCCGGCCCTTCTTGTGGAAGTAGCGCGAGGCTGCGATGACCGCGATGAAGTTGAGCATGGCATAGGCCAGGGCGATATCCACGAACATGTCCACTCGCTCGAAGATGATGCCGATGAAGATGATGAGCACCGTGGTCTTGGTGCCTATGGCGTTGCCGCCCAGGATACGGTCCAAGGGCGTGGGCCCGGCAATGGCCCGGTACAGGGACAGCGCCATGAGCAGCAACACGAAAAGACTCGAGTAAAACAGGAAACGTTCCATTACCCCTCCCCAAAGATCCTGGCGATCTTCTCTTCCATGACTCCGGGCAGACCTTCGGCCGACTTGCGGTCAATACCGTGCACCACGAAGAATCCGCGTTCGTCCACGCTTACTGTAATGGTGCCGGGGGTCAGCGTGATGGAGTTCGCGAACAGCGTGAGCGCCAGCTTGGAGCGCAGCTTTGATCTAAAACGCACGATGACCGGATCGATCATCTGCCCCATGCGCGGATGCACCACCAGATAGAAAACCCATACGTTGGCCTTGACGATCTCGCCCAGGAACCAGACGAGATAGGTCAACATTCCCAACACGGCTTTGATGCGGCGGAAGTGGCGCACCTCGGGCGGAAACAGATCGGCTGAGATGAGGACCACGAAGGCGCTGCAGGCTGCGCCGAGGCTCAGGTGAAACGGGTCGAAAAAGCCGGAGAGCAGCATCCAGAGCGTGTAGATCGCCCCGAAGCGCAAGACGAAGGATATGGCCTTGTCAAGTCGCGGATGCTTTATCTCGGGGGCTGGAGGCTGTCCGCTTTTGCGGTCGTCCAAGACATGGGGCAACAGGTTCATGTCGGGCATTCTCCCGTGCGGGTTGCGTGAAGCCTTGTTTACGATCGCCTGGCCGTCGATGAAGTCGGACAGGCTGGGCATGGTGTATACGCGCTGGAAGGCGGCTTGGCCGTGAGTCTGCTGGTGCAAACATGGCGTTCAGCCACAAAGGCCGATTAGGATTTGGGCGGGTCCTTGAGGGAGAGATTGTGCTTGAGCCCCTGCCCTCCGCAAGGCCGCGAAAGAAACAATGCCAAGCATGTGTTGTGTATGTGCATTCGTGTTCGGAGTAGTTCTTTGAAGTCGTTGCCGTCCGGAATCTGGGCGCTCTTTCTCGCGTTGATCTGCGTTCGCCCAGCGCGCACGCTTTGCACGAAGGGTGCCACCATCCGTATGTCTGGCCGGCCGATTTCGTATGGAGCAAAAAATGCCGCTAGAGCATTTTGCTTTTGAAAATGCTCTGCAAGCCATGCGTCGGCATGGCTTGCCGCTAGCTTCGGCGTAGGCGCAATTCACTTGCGCCTAAGCCTGCGCGGGCGTCTTAAAGTAATCTGCTCTAAGTGCTCGCCTGCCCTGCATGCGGCATGCATTTACCTCGTAGACGCTCGCGCGGTGCCGTGCCGTATGAGGGCACATGCCGCAGGAAGGCACAACTGAGCGAGTTCGGACGAGGGCATTGCGTTCGGTTCAGAGTTATTTAGACCACTCCATCGCCTAGTGCAAGCGCGGACGGTCTGAGTGAATCGTGGTCGGCTTTGGAGGAGGGGCAAGGGATATCTGACTGAATTTTAAGACGTACAGACCCTGAAGTATGCGATGCTTCAGGAGATTTCTGGTTTTTCGCACGAGCGTATTGTCATAGTCCATTATTTCAGATTGTGGCCGCCAAACCCGAGTGGCCTGGCTGAATCCATGAAACATGGGGCAGCATGTACAGGCCATGGCGCTTGTTCCATGGCCACGCAGGCTCTTCGTGGATCGTTGTGGATGCCATCACATGCGCCCCCGCTGACTGCGATATGCCTGTTCGTGCTAGAGCATTTTGCTTTTGAAAATGCTCTGCAAGCCATGCGTCGGCATGGCTTGCCGCTAGCTTCGGCGTAGGCGCAATTCACTTGCGCCGTCAACGCCGGAGCGGGCGTCTTAAAAGCAATCTGCTCTAGATGATCCCCAAACCGAGCAGTAAGGCGATAAACAGGAGCATGATGGCCACAGTGACTTGCAGCGCTCGGATGGTCACCTTGCGCACCAGGCGGCTGCCAAGGAACGCGCCGAGGAATGCGGCCAGTGTCGCGGCCAGGATGAGGGGCAGATTGCCGCGCACTTCGGGAGAGCCAAGCAAGCCGGAGTAGATGGTGAGTCTGGAGAAATCCACCAGCACGGCGATAACCACGCCGGTGCCGATAAAGGCCTCCTTGCTCAGGCCGCTCTTGATCAGGAAGGCGCTGCGGAAGGCGCCTTGGTTGCCCGACAACCCGCCGAAAAAGCCGCTCAGCAGGCCGCCGGCCGGGATATACTTGCGGTCGATGGACAGCCTGGAAAAGGCGGGCCAGAGCTCCAGGATCGAGAAGCCGGCCATGAGCACGGCCACCGCGAGTTTGACGGGATGCAGAGCGAACTGGCTGCCAAAGGCCGTGTAGGTCGCAAGCGGCGCAAGATCCGCAAGCCAAAGCAGGGTCCGCGCGCCCAGGAAGCTGGCCAGGAAGGCCGGGCCGCCGAAGAGCAAAACCATGCGCCAGCTGGCGTTGCGGCCGAACAGCCCAAGCTTGAAGAGGTTGTTGGCCAGATGCACCAGGGCTGTCTGGGCCACGGCCACTTCCACGGGGAAGAACAGGGCGAAGACCGGCATGAGCAGGGTGCCCAGACCGAAGCCGGAGAACAGGGTCAGGCCCGAAGCCGCCAGGGCAGTCAGGCAGATAAGCAGAAAGTCCATGTTGTCGTCCGTCGGAAATCTAAAGGTGTTTTGATGGCGTTGCTTACAAGAAAAGCCGCCAGAATGCATGTGTCATTTCCGTTGCACGTACGTAACCGGCAATCAATCGTAAGCAGCCGGGTCTGCTGGGCGCAGGAGGCTGCGCCGCTTATTTACGCCACTCCTAGGGCGGGACAGACGATTTTCCAGCCCACAGCCACAGCGACAGCCCGCGACCAGTGTCTGGCGCATCGGCCTCGACCATGTCGAGCGCCAGGGTTCCCCGGCGAACCGGGCGAGTCCCTATTGGGCTGGCTCTCTGCTACGAGTGGGTCCATATTCGTTAGTGCCTGCAGGTGCGAGCATAGTGAAGATCAGGGGCATGAGAGTCGGCGGGAATACAGGAGGCTGACATGAAGATTGATACAATACTCTGGCGTCGCCTGGATACCCCTGGGCACGATGCCTGCCGGCTGGAACAGACAGACACTGGCTGGCGGCTTGCTGGTGCGGCGGCCTTCCGGCACGAAGGCGTGCCCGCGTGCCTAGCCTATCAGGTCGAGTGCGACGCAAAGTGGCGTACTTCGAAGGGCACGGTTCAGGGCTGGGTAGGAGCCCGCACGGTTGATCTTATTATTCAACGCACGCCCGCCGGCGTATGGACGCTGCACGGTGAGGTTGTGCCGCACCTGGATGGTTGTTTCGACCTGGACCTCGGATTCACTCCTGCCACGAATCTCTTTCAATTGCGGCGAGCCGCGCTGCAGGTGGGGCAGTCCGCCGCCATTCCTGTCGCGTGGCTGGATGTGGCCGACAGCGCGCTCCATGTGCTGCAGCAGCGCTACGAGCGACGCAATGCAGGAATGTACTGGTATGAGGCTCCGCGCTTTGGCTATGCCGCATCCCTCGATGTTCTCCCGGTCGGCTTCATCCTCCGTTACCCAGGCCTTTGGGAAGCAGAATCCTGAGCAACCGCGAAGCTCTGCCCGGCAATCAGGGGGGCATCAGCGGCGCGTGGCCACGAGGATGCCGCCCAGGATGAGCAGGCCGCTGGCGAGATGCGCCCAGCCCACGGGCTCGCCCAGGAGCAGGAAGGCTTCCAGTCCGCTGAAGGCCGGCAGGGAATAGTAGATGATGCCCGCGCGTGATGGACCGATGGCGGCCACGGCCTTGTTCCACAGAAAGAAGGCGGCCAGCGAAGCGCCGAGGCCGATATAGAGCACCGCGCCGATGATATGCGGCTCAGGCGAGGGCAGACCGCTGCGCAGGACTTCCCAGGCCGCCCAGGGTGCCAGACAGAGCACACCAAGGCCGAACGTGGACAACAGGAAGGAGGCTTGGCCGAGTTCCCGTGGCTTGCGCCGCACGAGAATGGAGTAGGCCGCGAAGAGCACGGCCGCCGAAAGCATCAGCAGATCGCCGACCGCGAACTGCAACGAGGCCAGCCTGGACAGTTCACCGCGCGTGACCAGCAGGGCTACGCCGCATACTGCGGCGGCCATTCCTGCGAGTCGGGCGGGCGTCACGGCCTCGCCCAGGAACATGCGAGCCAGCAGGAGCATGAACATGGGCGAAGTGGTGGAAATGAGCGCCAGATTCAAGGCGCTCGTGGAGCGTGCGGCCAGATAGATGAGCGTGTTGAACAGGGTCACGCCGAGCAGGGCCGTGATCAGCAAAAAAATGAAATGGCGGCGGATGACCCGTCGCTCGCGCCAGGCCGGGATGGCGGCCAGGGGCAGCAGGGCGGCAAAGGCCGTGCCCCAGCGCAGAAAGGCCAGCGTGGCCGGCTGCACTGAATCGAAGAGCCCGCGGGCCACGATGAAATTGCCGGACCAGATGATCGTCGCGCCCAGGGCGCATAGAAAGCCTGTCCAGGGGATCGGCTGTTTTCCTTCATGCTTCATGGATCACTCGCTACGGGTTGATCCGTGCGTATATACCAAGGTCCCGGCTAACGAAAGAAACAAGAAGTGACTGTCTCAGCGGGTGCGCGGCTTGTCAGGCTTGGCGCAGGTTCCAGACCGTTATGGTATGAAAATGAGTATCGCTTTAATTCTTACTACTTTCCAAAGCAGCCAGCTCAATGTTCATTGGTTATGCTGCGAATGACATACCTGTATCTAGGCTTGATTGTTAGTTAAATGAATGTGATTTTTTTAACAGCAAAACAGATTTACTTTACTATTTGAACATTATAATTGAGTTTAAGCAGCGTTTAGAATGTGCAGATCGTGTTTGTTGTCGACTTCTTATACTGATTATAAAAGATAAATTTAAAGTTGGCCTCCGTGGTTGCCAAATCATGTCAGTGATCTCTTGTGCGCACAGCGCTAGTGGTCGGATATGGCAGCCTGCCTTTAGAGCATTTTGCTTTTGAAAATGCTCTGCAAGCCATGCGTCGGCATGGCTTGCCGCCGCGTAGGCGTAGGCGCAATTCACTTGCGCCGTCAACGCCGGAGCGGACGTCTTAAAAGCAATCTGCTCTAGTTTGTATGTGCGCTTCTTGAGTTTCGTATCTGAATACGCATGGAATCGATTCGTCTTGTGGAGACGTAACGCCTGAAAAACGGGGGAGTGTGAATCGACAAGAAGCAAAGCCTGCCTGGTGCGTCGGGGGATCCACTGGCATGGGGGCTTCTTGGGGAGGTCTGACATGGTGGATTGGAGTTGTGGCAACACGCATTTAATCGTGCTCACCACGCTCTGCAGGCTACCTTAGGCACCTTCCTCAGTAGTCATCGGTGTCCAGTGACGCCTTGGCCTATACGTTTGAGCAGGAGTTGAGACATGCGGAACATACGAATTGGAATCAAGCTGACAGGGTTCATCATCGCCATTATCATGGCTGTCAGTGCTGGTGTAGGTTTCATCTCCTACACCTATTCCCATCGGGCCTTGGAGAAAAGCATCAACCAGGCCCTCCCGTTAATAGCAGAAAGCGGCGCCAAGCTGGTCAAGAGCCGCATAGACTCGCAACTGCTGGCCCTGGAAGGTGTTGCTGGCCGCAATGTCATCCGCGGCATGGAATGGGATAGTCAAGTGGAGGCCATGGCTTCCGAAATGCGCCGTCTCGGATACCTGGGCATGGGCATCGTGGGCAATGACGGCGTGGCGCGCTACACGGACGGCAGCACTGCCAAACTCGGCGATCGGAGCTACGTCAAGCAAGCCTTTGCCGGCGAAACCAACATGTCCGATGTGATCATCAGCCGAGTCATCAACGCGCCGGTGATCATGTTGGCCACCCCCATACGCGGACAAGACGGGCGGGTGACGTCCGTGCTTATCGCCAGGCAGAGCGCAACGATCCTGAGTGATATTACCGACGACATTACATACGGCAAGAACGGATATGCCTATATCCTAAATTCCAAGGGCGAAGTAGTCGCGCACAGGAACAGACAGCACGTGCTCGATCAGCTCAACCTGATCGAAGGAGCCAAGCAGGATGCGCAGCTCCAGCCCGTCGCCATCGTGCAGCAACGTATGATCAAGGGCGGAAAGGGGGTCGACGGGTACGTGTACCAGGGAGTGAAGCTTGCCTTCGGCTTTGCGCCTGTCCCGGGGCTAGGCTGGTCCTTGGCGGTGGGCGCAGCGCATGACGAAGTCTTTGCCGAACTGCCCAGACTGCGTACGTCCGTCACAATAGCCGCACTGGCTTTTCTGCTGTTTGGTGGATTGCTGGCCCTCTATATCAGCCGCAGCATCACGGTGCCCCTTGGCCGGCTGGCTGGTTCGGCCACGGCCATTGCCGGGGGCAATCTGCAAGCCAAGCCGGACATCGAGCAAAAAGACGAGATTGGGGTGCTTGCCAAGGCCCTGCGTCAGATGGTCGAAACTTTGTTGGGCAAAATGCGTGAGGCGGAAGAACAGACTGCTTTGGCGCGTGAGGAATCGCACCGGGCGCATTTGGCCACCGAGGAGGCCGAGCGGGCCAAGGCCAAGGCCGAGCAAGCCAAGACCGAGGGCATGAATCAGGCAGCCACGCAAATAGAGGCCGTGGTTGAACGCTTGACTGCCGCCTCGGAGGAGCTCGCATCGCAGGTGGAAGAAGCCTCGCGGGGTGCGGATATCCAACGTGATCGCACCTCCGAAACGGCGACCGCCATGGAGCAGATGAACGCCACGGTGCTTGAGGTTGCTCAAAACGCATCCCAGGCCGCGGACGGCGCGGACCAGGCAAAGAAACAAGCGCAAGTCGGCGCTGAAGTGGTGCAGCAGGTCGTGGTATCCGTGAGCCGTGTGCGCGACCAGGCGCTTTCTCTCAAGGAGAACATGGGCCAGCTCGGTAAACAAGCCGAGGAGATCGGCAAGATAATGAACGTCATCGAGGACATTGCCGATCAGACCAACTTGCTGGCGCTCAACGCGGCCATTGAGGCCGCCCGGGCCGGCGAGGCGGGCCGAGGGTTCGCCGTGGTGGCCGATGAAGTGCGCAAATTGGCCGAAAAGACCATGAACGCCACCAAGGAAGTAGGGCAGGCCATAAAGGCCATTCAGGACGGCACGCGCCTGAACATCCGTGGCATGGAGCAGGCGGCAGGAGCAGTGGAAGAGTCCACGGCCTTGGCCGATAAATCAGGCTTGGCCCTCAAGGATATCGTGCGACTGGTGGAAACCGCCACGGATCAGGTTCGCTCCATAGCCACCGCGGCTGAAGAGCAATCGGCGGCCAGCGAACAGATCAACCACAGTGTCGATGATATCAATCGAATATCCTCCGAAACCTCCACTGTCATGTTGCAGTCGTCGCAGGCGATTGTGGAGCTCGCCAAGCAGGCTCAAGACCTGCAAGCCTTGGTAGCCACCCTCAAGCAATCCTGATCCTGCGTATCAAATATCACGAGGCCGCTTCCGGATTCATCCGGAAGCGGCCTCGTCGTTCCGGCCCCCCGTAGTAGCTGAACAGGGGATTGGGCATGCACCCTTGAATCGGTGCAGAACGGTTCTGCTCCGCCTTGAGAGCTGTTGATGCACGGATCAATCTAAGTGACTCATAAAGCGAGCTTTTCTTTTGCTATATTTTATTGCATAATCAAAAAAATATAGCAAAACGGGATAAGAGACTCGTGTTCATGGAGTGCAAGTATCGGCTTCCTGTGCTCTTGATCCTGCTCAAACGGTGAGGTGGCTTGAGCGCTTGTTCAGTCCAGCTTTTTGTGAGCAAGCGAGGGAAACCACTGTCCTTGAAAAGCAGGGTTTCGGCCGGCAACCCGAGGCAACTGCGGGACGCACCAACCGAGGATCATCTTCTCAGACGTGACGCGAAAGGAGGCACGTCGCCGTGGCGAGCAGCCTCGGGCGAAGGCCACCCGATACTGAATTGGCGAGTGCCGGCCATATTCCTTGACTGGCCATGGCCGGCAACTGTCATCCGTATGCGCTTGGGCAAGGCGAGTAAGGCGGGCAATCCGTGCAATCTTATGTACTTAGTGCGCTTGCCAAGATAGGTCCGGGATCGGCGGCGAGCTGATCTTCCGCCGACAGCGACTCCCGGTTCTTGGCAAGAAAGAGAGACAGGAGTGCGGAGATGAGGAACATCCGGATCGGCATCAAGCTTACTGGGTTCATCGTCCTTATAATCATGGTCGTCAGCATCGGCGTCGGATTCATCTCCTACAAGTACTCCAAGAGCGCCATGGAGAGCACGGTCCAAGAGAGTTTCCCCCTCCTGGCGAGCAACATGGCTGAGCTGGTCAAGAGCCGCATCGATGCGCAGGTGCTCGCCCTGGAAGGCGTGGCTGGCAGGAACGAAATCCGCGGCGACGACTGGGACCGCCAGGTCGAGGTCATGAACCACGAGACCAAGCGTCTCGGCTACATGGGCATGGGCATCGTCGGCAAGGACGGCACCGCGCGTTACCCGGACGGAAAGACCGCCAAGCTCGGCGACCGCGACTACGTCAAGAAAGCCTTCGCCGGACAGGCCAACATGTCGGACGTGATCATCAGCCGGGTCATCAATGCTCCGGTGATCATGGTCGCCGCGCCCATCCGCAATGCACGCGGCGATGTGGCCGCCGTGCTCATCGGCAGGCTGAGCGGCACCGTGCTCAGCGACACCACCGACACGTTCAGCTTCGGCAAGACCGGCTATGCCTATATCCTCAACGCCAAGGGCGAGGTCATCGCGCACAAGAACCGGAAGTTCGTGCTCGAACAGCTCAACATGATCGAGAACGCCAAAAAGGACCCGCAACTCCAGCCTATCTCGAACATGATGCAGCGCATGGTCAAGGGCGAGGTGGGCTTCGACGACTATCCGTACCTGGGCATCAGGCGGATTTTCGGCTTTGCGCCTGTCGCGGATACGGGATGGTCCCTGGCCGTTGGCGCGGAGTACGACCAGGTCTTCTCCCACTTGACCGGCCTGCGCATGTCCATCGCTCTCGTGACGCTGGGCTTTTTGCTCGCGGGCATACTGCTGGCCTTGCTCATCAGCTGGAGCATAACCAATCCCTTGGGCCGGCTCATGCGCTCCGCCGTGGCCATTGCCGAGGGCGACTTGCAGGCCAAGCCGAATCTGAACCAGAAGGACGAGATCGGCGTCCTGTCCAAGGCTCTGGGTTCCATGGTCGACACGCTCATCGGCAAGATGCGCGAAGCCGAGGAGCAGACCAAGCTGGCCTGGGAGGAATCCCACCGCGCGCTCAAGGCCTCGGAAGAAGCTGAGCAGGCCAAGGCCAGGGCTGAGCAGGCCAAGAGCGAAGGCATGAATCACGCGGCGACCCAGATAGAGGCCGTGGTGGAGCGCCTCACGGCGGCTTCCGAACAGTTGGCTTCCCAGGTGGACGAGGCAACCCGCGGCGCTGATATGCAAAGCGAACGTGCCTCCGAAACCGCCACGGCCATGGAGCAGATGAACGCCAGCGTGCTGGAAGTGGCCAAGAACGCCTCCCAGGCGGCTCTGGGCGCGGAGCAGGCCAAGCACAAGGCCCAGGCAGGCGCCGAGGTCGTGCAGCAGGTGGTCACTTCCATAACCCACGTGCGGACCCAGGCCTTGTCATTGAAGGACGACCTGGGACAGCTCGGACAGCAGGCCGAGGCCATCGGCAAGATCATGAACGTCATCGAGGATATCGCCGATCAGACCAATCTGCTGGCCCTCAATGCGGCAATCGAGGCGGCTCGGGCAGGCGAGGCCGGCCGCGGTTTCGCCGTGGTTGCCGACGAAGTGCGCAAGCTGGCCGAAAAGACCATGAGCGCCACGAAGGAAGTGGGGCAGGCCATAAAGTCCATCCAGGACGGCACGCGCCTGAACATCCGCAACATGGACCAGGCAGCCGGAGCCGTGGAAGAGTCCACGGCGTTGGCCGACAAGTCGGGCCATGCCTTGCGCGAAATCGTACAACTTGTCGACACGGCCACGGATCAGGTTCGTTCCATAGCCACCTCGGCCGAGGAGCAATCCGCGGCCAGCGAGCAGATCAGCCACAGCGTGGAAGACATTAACCGCATCACGACCGAAACGTCCTCCATCATGTCCCAGTCAACCCAGGCCATCGTGGACCTCTCCAAGCAGACCCAGGCTCTGCAAAGCCTGGTGAGGACCATGAAACACGCTTGAAACGGCCGATCAGTCCCACAAGCGACGGGTTACCCTGAAACAACGAGGCCGCTTCCGATATAACGGGAGCGGCCTTTGTCGTTACAGCACCTTGCAAATAAAATGAAAAATGGGGGTGCAGGGAGCGCCGCTCCCTGCCGGGAGAGAGTCTGAGAGAGGGCAGCGCCCTCTCTCAGTTCAAACGCAAATTGCTCTAAACGACGGGTTACCCTGAAACAACGAGGCCGCTTCCGATATTATCGGAAGCGGCCTCATTGTTTGCGGCTTTGGGTCGCCGCCTAAAACATTTAGCATTTCAGGCGCTCCCTTCGGCGTTGACGGCGGAATTACATTCCGCCTACGCCTGCGGGGCGGCAAGCCATGCCGACGCTTGGCTTGCAGAGCATTTTCAAAAGCAAAATGCTCTAATTCTCGCGTACTTCCTCGGGCACAAGTACGGCTGCAGCCCCGCCTTTCTCTAACTCGTCCTCGACCAGGGAGTGCCGCTCGTTACCGGAAATTAACGAATACATGACCGGCACGAAGACCAGGGTGATGAGCGTGGAGCTGGTCAGGCCGCCGATGACCGCTCGGGCCATGGGAGCCTGGGCCTCGCCGCCCTCGCCGAGGCCCAGGGCCAAGGGCAGCAAACCGAAGACGGTCGTCAGCGAAGTCATGAGGATGGGCCGCAGTCTTCTGCGGCCGGCTTCCTCGATGGCCTCGCGCAAGCCGAAGCCCTCTTCGCGACGGAGCTGGTTGGTCTGATCAACCAGCAGGATGGCGTTGTTGACGATGATGCCGCCGAGCATGATGCAACCGATGAATGACTGCACGTTGAAGGTCGTGCGGGTCAGAAAGAGCATGAGCACCACGCCGACGATGGCCAGGGGCACCGAGAACATGACCACAAAGGGGTCGCGCAGGGATTCGTAGAGGCAGGCCATGACCATGTATACGAGCACCAGCGCGAGAATGAGACCCATGGCCAGTTCGCCGAAGACCTCCTGCTGCTCCTCGAAATCGCCGCCGAAGCTGATGTTGAAGCCGCGTGGCACCGGCAGCGTGGCCAGCTCCGCGCGCATGTCGGCGATGACCGAACCCATGTCCCGGCCGCTCAGGTTGCCGGAGACGGTCACGATGCGTTCCTGATCCTGACGCTCGATGCTCACGGGCCCAGAGGAGGGTTGCACGGTGACGAGGTTGCGCAGGACCACGGCCTGGCCTGCGGCGTTTGCCACTGTCAGGTCCAGGATGTCACGCAGGTCGGAGAATTCGGCATCCTTGAGCCGCACAAGTATGTCGAACTCGTCGCCTGCCTCCCGATACCCGCTGGCGCGGGTGCCGGAAAGCGCGGTCTGCAACGCGTTGGCCACATCGGACACACGCACGCCAAGGCTCTCGGCCTTGGCGCGATCCACCACGATCATGCGCTCCGGACTGCCGCTCTGACGGCTGATCTGGGTATCCGTGACGCCCGGGATGCGCTCGGCCATGGCCTTGACCTGTTCGGCCAGGGAGTCGGCGATCTTCAAATCATAGCCGCGAATTTCAACCTGGAGCTGCTCGCCACCGCTCGTGCCCATGCGCAGGATGAACAAGCCTTGGCCCGCGCGCGTGCGGATGGTCGCACCGGGAATGTGCGCTAGTTCCTTGCGCAAGGCCTGGGCGATCTCCTCGCTGGAGCGCTCGCGCTGCTTCTGAGGCACGAGGCTTATGCGCATGTCGCCCAGGTGCGAGCCCGAGGTGCGCCAGCCGGATCCGCCAAGGGAGGTGATGACGCTCTCGGCCTCGGGCACGGCGCGCTTCACGATGGCCTCGATGGGCGCAAAGGTTTCGTCGAGCAGGGACAGCCTGGTTCCGGCCTCCATTTCCACGTTGATGCGCACCTCGCCCTCGTCGGTCTGCGGCATCATCTCCACGCCTATGAGAGGGACGAAGGCGAAGCTGCCCGCCAGTAGCCCGAGGGCCAGGCCGATGGTCAGCCAGCGGTGCGCCAGGCAGGAGTGCAGCAGGCCCTTGTATTCGTTCTCCATGCGCGTGAATCCACGTCCGAGAAAGCTGGCCAGCTTGCGCAGCAACCCCGGCCGCTCGGATCGCGGCACGCCTGGAACCATGATGGTGGAAGCGAGCATGGGCACCAGGGTCAGGGCTACGCCCAGGGAGCAGATAAGCGAAAAGCTCACCACGTAGGCCAGTTGCTTGAACATGACGCCGGCCATGCCGCGCACGAACACCAGGGGCAGGAACACGACCAGGGTGGTCAGAGTGCTGGCTGTGATGGCCGCCGCGACTTCGCCCGCGCCGTACACTGCCGCGGATTTGGGCGGTCGGCCTTGCATGTGCAGGCGGTGGATGTTCTCCAGGACCACGATGGCGTTGTCCACGAGCATGCCCACACCGAGAGCCAGGCCGCCCAGAGTCATGAGGTTCAGGGTGAAGCCGCCGAAGTAGATGAGCATGAAGGTGGCCACGATGGAGATGGGGATGGCCGCGGCCACGATAAGCGTGCTGCGCACATGGCGCAGGAAGGCCAGCAGCACGAGCACGGCGAACAGGCCGCCGTAAATGGTGGAGCTGGCCACGTTGGTGATGGAGCGTTTGATGTAGAGCGAGGTGTCCACGATGGGCACGATGCGCACCTGAGGGATATCCTCGTTGATGCGCTCAAGTTCCGCGAGCACGCGCTCGGCCACTTCCACGGTGTTGGTGCCCGATTGCTTGCTTACGGACAGGCGCACGCCCGGCTCGCCGTTGACGCGCACGATGCGCGTGACGCGCTGCCAGGAGTCCTGCACCTCGGCCACGTCGCGCAGGCGCACCGTGACGCCGCTCCGCTCGGCCACCACGGTGTCGCGCAGTTCGTCCAGGCTGGCGAACTCGCCCGGCGTGCGAATGGAGATCTCGTGGTTGCCGCTCTCGACCACGCCAGCGGGCAGCGTCAGGTTCGAATTCTTGATACGGGTGACGATCTGGTCCAACGATATGTCCAAGGCCTTGATCCGCTCGGGCAGCAGGTCAACGTGGATCTCGCGCTCCAGGCCGCCCCAAATGTCCAGTGCCGCCACGCCGGGCACCCGCTCTATGCGGTAGCGCACGTCGTCATCCAGGAGGCGGCGCATCTGCACGGGGTCCAGGCGGCTGGAAGCGCCCAGGATAAGAACGGGAAAGCTGGCCAGGTCGAACTTGCGCAGCACGGGCCGATCGACATCCTCCGGGAGGCTGGACAGCATGCGGTCCAGGCGGTCGCGCACGTCGTTGGCCGCGGCGTCAAGGTCCGTGCCCCAGGTGAAGGTCACGCGCACGCTGCTCTGACCTTCGGAAGAAACCGAAGTGACCTCCTCCACTCCCGGCACGGCGCTCAGGGCCTGCTCCACGGGCCGCGTGACCAGGGTTTCGATCTCCTGGGGGCTGGCGTTCTCATAGGCAGTGCTGATGCTCAGGGTCGGGTAGGTGATGTCCGGCATCAGGTCGATAGGCAGGCGGCTCAGGGACACGCCGCCCAGAATGAGTACGATGAGCGTGGCCATGGCCGTGAAGACCGGCCGGCGCACCGAGAATCTGGCTATATCGCGCATGTTCTTTTCCCGCTCAGCTCTTTTTAGGCTTGGAGCCGGGGGATTTCTGTTGTCCGCCGCCCGCGTTCTTGTCGCTGGGCAGGGCGATGGCCGATCCGTCCTCCAGCAGGTGCTGGCCCAATGTGATCACCAGGCCTTCGATACGCGGTTCCACGACCTCGGCCCATTGACCTTCCGTAATGCCCACGGACATGGGCACGAAGCGCGCGAGAAGGCTTTCGGGATCGGCCATGAACACTCCCTGCCGGCCTTCGCGCGTTGTCAGGGCGGATATCGGAACGGCCGTGACCTCGCTCCGCTCTGCAAAACTCAGGCGCACGCGGGCGAACATGCCCGGTGCAAGCAAGCCATCGGCATTTGGCACGAGCACTTCGACCCGCCCCTGACGCGAGGATTCCTGGAGCACGGGAGCGCGTCGCGCCACCTGGCCGGCAAAGACCTTGCCGGGGAGGGCGTCGGCCAGGATCTCGGCGGTCTGGCCTACTTTAACCAAAGGAAAGTCGCGTTCGATGACGTTGATCACGGCGAGCAGGGGATCGAGAGTCACCACCGAGACGATGGGATCGCCGACCTTGAGCGTGGCTCCCTCGTCGGCGAAGCGCTCGCCCACAATGCGCTCCACGTCGCTGTCTTCCCAGGAAGCATGGATGCGCGTGTAGGCCAGGCGCACCTTGGCCGCCTCCAGAGAGGCTTCCTTCTGGCGCACTTGGGCCAGGGCAACCAGGTGCTTGGCCCGGCAGGTATTGAAGTTCGCCTCGGTCTTATCCAGTTCGGACTGGGAGACCACGTTGCTGTCGCGCAGTTGGCGAGACCGCTTCAGGTCGCGCTCCGCCACATCCAGCGCGCTAAGGCAGTCAATGACATTGGCCTGGGCCACTTCCAGTTCGGCCCGCGCCTGTTCCACCTGCTCGGCGTACTCGCGGTTGTCCAGTTCGGCGATGAGCTGGCCCTTGCGCACCGTGTCGCCAATGTTGACCAGCAATCGTTCCAGGCGGCCCGCCACATTGGGAGCGACCACGAATTGCGCCTTGGGCAGCAGGGTGCCAGTGAATTCGGCCGTGTGGCGCATGGTTGTCGTGCGCACAGGCTGCACGGCCACGGTAACGGCATTGGGCTTGCGTCCCCGGGCCGAGGCCGGACCTTCACCGGTCAGCCTGTCATGGACCCTCCAACCGATGAGGATCGCGCAAACCAGCACGAGCCCGAGGATTATCATCTTCTTCATAGTCTACTCCACAAGGACGCCGGTAGGGGCCTCTGGGCCGCCCGTGGGCCCGAGTCCGGCTCCGTTGATGAATACGTCGAGCATAAGCGTATAACGTTGCGGATCGACGACGCCGTTTCCAGCGCTGCGCGTTACGGCTCGCAACATGCCGAGCAGGAGCTCGGCCTGGAATTCCGCGGTGATGTCGGCGCGCACAAGCCCAGTGGACACCCCCCTGCGCAGCACATCGGCCATGGCTTCCACCAGATTTAGACGCCGGTGCATCCAGCGTTCGCGCAGTTCCCCATGATTGAAGGCCATGCGCGCCTCTTCGGATTGGATCATGCGAAACAGCTCGCGCCGCTTGGCAAAGAAAGAGCAAACCTCTCCACAGGCTTCCTGGAGCTGTTGCGCAAAGGGGGCAGCGCTGGAAACCCTGAGGCGTAAAAGGTCGCACAAATCGTCAAGGCCCGAAGTCGTCACCTGGAAGAACAGGTCATTCTTGTCGCGGAAATGGGTATAGATGGTTCCCTTGCCCACATGGGCCTCACGGGCGATATCGTCCAAGGTGATCTCATGGAAACGGCGGCTGGTGAAGAGCTTTTCCGCCGCGGCCATAATCAGGGTGCGTTTGTTGCTAGGCGGCACAGTTACTTCCTTGTGCAGAACTGACTGGTCAGTTCCCGATATGCCCGCACAGGAAGGAAGTCAATGTGACCGCCGCAGGGAGACGGTTGCCTGCCTCTCCGTCAAGTGGCGGAGCTCCGTTTCAATAGCGCATGGGCAGAGTCATGGCCGCGCCTTCGTCTGTCAGGACAAAGGCCATGCGTCCAAAACTCGGTGGCCCCATGCGGCCGGCATTTCCGCTCAGTGCGTAGCCTTCAAGCGGTATGAGGCCCAGCAGCCGTTGCAGCTCACCATCATCGTCTTCGTCATGGAAAACGGCCAAGGCATAGCGTCCAGGCTTCAGCCCGGTAAAATGCAGGGTCATGGAACCGGGCCGGGCAGGCTCCTTGTGCAGGGCCACGGCGTTATCGGCGTCCGGAAATCCTGTTAGGCGGTTTAGGACGGCTATCCGAATAGAGCCCGCGTCATTGCGGATGCCCGTGAGCGTGACTTCCAGGTCCGCGGCCAAGGCTTGAGTCGCCCAGATCGGCATCACGGTCAAAATGAACAAGAGCACTGCGATTGGTTGCCTCATGCCTCTCTCCATGATTATTTGGATAACCGGCAAATGGTAATTCTAGCAGCAGGCTGTTTTTTGGGGGAGGATATCTTGCCGCAATGCGAATAATGGTGCGCTAAAGTCGGCCACACCAGCGATAGGAGAAGGACGTTACGCTCAAGCCGGATCAGTTCGCTTTCCGGGTGTCATTGTCGCTGGCTCGTAACGTCCGGCGCGGCAGAGGCCAAGACGGGATATGGCGGTGTCTGGCGCGATTGCGCCGGCAATCCCGACTACCGCCTTGCGACCTTTTATGGTAACCAGTTTTAGGTTTTCTCACTTAGAGCAGATTGCTTTTAAGACGCCCGCTCCGGCGTTGACGGCGCAAGTGAATTGCGCCTACGCCTACGCGGCGGCAAGCCATGCCGATGCATGGCTTGCAGAGCATTTTCAAAAGCAAAATGCTCTAATCAAATCATACGAGGCATCTTCCGCTTCCCTTCGGGAGGCCAGGGCTTCGCTCAATCCATTTATGGAGCCTACCGCATGACCGGCCCGTTACAGATATCTATTGCCAAGGATCTGCGCTGGGGCAAGGATCCCAAGCTCGACGCTTGGATCAACCATTTCAAGACTGAGAACAATGTGGAGTACCTGCTCAATCCCGAGAAGGTCGCTTCGGACGAGCAGTTGCGCTTCATGGTCGCTCTGGGCGAGGATCAAGCATTTTTCCCCTGTTCGGATGAGACCCTGCATCTGCTTATACAGAAGACTCCGCCCAAGGAGCTCATCCACGAATACAATCGCATCTGGCGCTTTATCATCAAACTTGTGCGCCACCACGGCCTGGACAAATACAACGAGCAGCGCATCATCCAGTACTGCCGCCACCGCTTCAAGCACCACTTGGCCTCGCGCATCATGATCCCTTCGCGCCTGGTCAAGCGCCTTGCGAGCATCGCGCTGACCCAGCTCGCCTTGGAAGACCCTTATGAGGAGCGCAAACAGCGGGAGAACAAGCGAGCCTTGAACTTCCTGCGCAAGTCCTCCACGGACAAGCTCATTCACTCATGCCCGCCGGAGTGCGCCGTGTGCACGGACACGCGCGAGCTGCGCGGCGACCTGGATTTCCTGGAACTCAAGCGGCTTTTGTACCTGTCCACCATGAATTCCCTGTGGGAGGACGCCTCGCCCTCGCAGCTCGACGTGGAGCAGGAACTGCAGAAGCCATGCGGCGAATGCTCCCATCTGCGCCTGCTGCTCGGAACCGAGGACGACGAGCCCAAGAAAGTTCTTTACCTGCCGGATACGAGCGGCGGGTTCGTATTCGACCTGATCATTATCCGAAGGCTGCTGCGCATGGGGCATCAGGTGGTGCTGGCCCTCAAGGCCGGTTTCCTCTTCTCCACGCCCACCATGTGGGACACCACGAGCGACCCGGTGCTCAAGGAATTGATCAGTGGTGCGCATGTGCTCCCGGATATGGTCATCTCCAAGAAGGGCCTGCTGCAGCAGCTGCGCGAGCACCGCTTCCTGATCATTTCCGACGGCACGCGCGAGCAGCTCAACCTGTACAAGACGAGCGTGACCTTCGCGCGGGCCTGGAAGGAGTGCGACCTGGTGCTTGCCAAGGGCGGTCGCAATTTCCAGAACCTCATCCAGTGCAGCCATGAATTCACCCGCGATATCGCCAGCTTCCACCGGGATAAGGAAGGCAAGTTCCGCCTGCACTGCAAGACCAGGGCGCGCTCGGTGCGCAAGTTCACCGAGGCTGACCTCACGGGCATGGCCGACCGCATCATCTCGAACATGCGCGAGGCCAAGGCGCAGGGCAGGACCGTCATGTTCTACTCCGCGGTCATCGGCTCCATCCCAGGCCAGACCAAGGCCGCTGTCCGCGTGGTGGACACCTTTGTCCAGCATTTGCGCTCCAAGCTGGACAACGCCTTCATCATCAATCCGGCCGAGCACTTCGAGGAAGGCATGGACGGCGACGACCTCATGTTCATGTGGGAACGCGTGCAGCGCAGCGGCCTCTTGGATGTTTGGCGTTTCCAGACAGTGGAGGACGTGGAGGCGAGCTTCGCGCTCATGGGCAAAAAGGTGCCGCCCATGTGGTCAGGCAAGGATTCGACCTTCTCCACCGGCTGCACCCAGGAGATGCGCATCGCCCTGGAAACACAGAAGCGCCATCCCGAACTGCAGATCATCGGCCCCAGCGCCGAAAAGTTCTTCCGCCGCGCCGAATACGGGATTGGCAAGTACTACGACGTCGGCATCAAGGTCATGTAGAGCAGATTGCATTTGAAATGGGGGGTCCAGGGGAATCATTTCCCTGGTGGGAGGGTCTGGGAGGGCAAAGCCCTGCCCAGTTTCTGCCAGCTCTTGTGCAAAACGCTCTATATTAGAGCATTTTGCTTTTGAAAATGCTCTGCAAGCCATGCGTCGGCATGGCTTGCCGCTAGCTTCGGCGTAGGCGCAATTCACTTGCGCCGTCAACGCCGGAGCGGGCGTCTTAAAAGCAATCTGCTTTAAAGACGACAGGGGGCACGTCCCCTTGGGACGTCAGGATAAAATCAAAAGGGTCACGGCTTTTCTGTCGCGACCCTTTTTTCATGCACGCAGCCCTGCCGCGATCTCCGGGCACACGGCCGCAGGCCCTGGCGGGTGGGGCTTGGGGGAGGGCGACGCCCCACCAAGGTCTTCGGGCAATCCGTCCCGGGTTCAGAAGCTGGAGGACGGGAGGCTGGAACTCAAGACATGCTGTCCGCAAGATCAGGCCGGATCACGCCTCGTGAGCTGGGAGCAATTCTGCCCGGAACGCCTCTTCGGCATTGTGAGGAAAGTCACGGCCGATGAAGACCAGGAAGCGCTCAGATGTGGGCGGCTCGGGGAAAAGGGTCACCGAGAATGTGCCTGCCACGGACTGCACCAGCCGAGGTGTGGCTTCGCCCGCGATGTCCACGATGCCCTTGATCCTGTAGGCTTCCCGACTCAGGGTGCGCAGCGAGGCTTGCAGCCGGTCCATGCCAATGGGTTTGTCCAGGCGAACTGTGCGGGCCACGAAGCCGGCATCGGCATGCGTCTGGCCACGCTCGTAGGTGGGCAGCAGGGTGCTGGCAGGCAGGTGCGGCGCCAGCCCAGGTCTTGTTTGGCGTTGCGCCTCATCCAGCAGGCCGAAGGGGATGTCGCCATGCGTCGCCTCGACGAGCATGGCCCCGGGATTCAGGCTCCGCATCCGGTCGAGTGCCCGCGCCCGCTCCGCCTGGGAGACGAGGTCGGTCTTGTTCAGAATGAGCACGTCGGCGACCTCGATCTGGTCACGGGCGACCAGGCCGTTATTAAGGAGCATATCCAGGTTCGCTCCATCCACGACCGTCAACACGAGGCCCGGGCAGACCAGTGCTTCAAGTTCGTCGAGTTCGGAGAGCAGGTTTTTCGGGTTGGCCATGCCGCTGGTCTCCAGCACGACCACGTCGGGCCGGAAGCGCGCAAGGACCTGCGCGAGGCCACGGCCGAGCTGGCCGGAAAGGGAGCAGCACACGCAGCCCTCGTCCATCTCGACCACGCTGAAGTCATGGTCCAGGAGCTTCCCGTCGAGGCCGATCTCGCCGATCTCGTTCTGGATGATGGCCACGAAGCGGCTGCGCTGGAGGTTGTACTCGATGAACCGGCGCAGCAGGGTCGTTTTGCCGGAGCCGAGAAAGCCGGTCAGTACGAGCAACTCGGGCCGAAGCGTGGCCACAGGGCGTCCGGTTGCGCGCAGCCATTCGGGGATGTGCGCGCAGTGCCACGGCTGCTTGCCCATAAGGCCTAGCGGCGCTCCCTTTGTCCAGCTCCTGCGTTGCGCAGTGCGCCTGGCCGTACTGGCCTGGGCGAACAGTGTGGCGGGTTCGCCCGGCTCGCCTGGCCCGGCAGTCGGGGCAGGAGCGGCAGCGCCGTAGTCCAGGCGCAAGGAGAGGCTGCGCACAGATTCATGCGCGCGGGCTTCCCAGTAGCCCGCAGCCGTATAGGCGAGCACATGACCGGGAGTGATGGTCAGCGCCATGGCCGAAGGCGGCTCGCCCAGGCCGTATGTCAGCGTCGAGGCCAGGCTGCGCAGGAAAATGAAGGCTGGCCCGTAAGCCGGGACATCGCTCTCCATGCCGCCTGGATGGACAACGAAGCGCGCCGGATCACCCGGGAAACGTACCCCGTCCAGGGCGACAACGCATTGCCTGCTCAGGGCCTGAAGCTCCACTCCGAGCGCATCGCCTGCTGGCGAGACGCCGAGCGTGAGCGTGGCCAGGCGGAACAGGCCCAGGGGTTCGGGAAAGGCCGCAAAGTCGCGTACCAGGTCCCAGTAGTCCTGGCGCTGGGTGGCGGCCGCCGCGGCCAAAGGATAGCGCTCGGCGCGCGGTTCGTCCGGGTGGGGGAAATAGAGCAGGGAGAAGCTCCCGCTGAGGCTGGAAGTGGTTGCCCGCTCGCCCTCGAACAGAAGCCCGAAGACTCCGGGCAGGCCCTGAACGCGGCAGGTCCAGCTTTCGCCATGGGCCAGTGATGGCCTGATGCCTCGCCAGCCAAGGGCGCGCGCATCGGCGCGGCTGAACTGCGCACGCAGGAGCAGAGCCCGCAGGAAGCCGGGCAGCCACGGCTCGCCATGGCCGGGAGTAATGGGCGTAACGCAGCGCAGGTCCATGGTTCCCCGCAATGCGGGAGGCGGCCTGGGCCGCCTCCCGCAGGGCAGCTAAGCTTTCCTGAACTCGATCGTGTCACCGTTGCCGAGATAGGCTTCATCCTTGGTGCGGAAGCGGGCCGTGCCCTTGATCACGGGGTAGCCCACATCGATGAACTTCTTGGCCGTGACGAGGCCAGTGCAGTGGTTGCAGCCGACCTTCTCGATGTTCCACTTCTTGAGCCCGATGACCAGGTCGTCGTACTTGGGATCCCAGTCGTCGAAAGGCGAGATGTGCAGCCCGCCGTAGAGGCCGTGGAACTGGTCCCGTTCGTACTTGAGTTCCTTGTAGGCCGTGTCGGCGAAGAGGATGATGCCCTGGTGGCAGCAGCCGGTGATGCTCACCAGGCCAAGGTCCGCCACGTTGAAGTACAGGGACTGCTCGCCGAAAACCTTGCAGATGATGGGGATGTCGAACACGTAGGAAGCCATGCCCGGCATGATCGGGCGCAGGCCCTTGGAGACTTTGATGAGCTCGCCCTTGTGGCCGGCGTCGACGATGTACTGCAGGCCGGAGGGGTAGAAGGTGTCCGGGATGTAGATTTTTATGCCAGGTGCGTACTTGAGCGTTACGGGCAGGCCCCAGAAGTGGTCGAAGTGCTCGTGCGAGATGATGAGCGCCTCGATCTCGCCACTGGCGAGCATCTTGTCGATGCCCTCGCGCTTGAAGCACTCGTCCATCCACTGGTAGGACCAGCCCGAGTCGAGGAGGTACTTGTGGACCTTGCCGTCCATGTCCTCGACCTCAATGAGCGCCGCGAAGCCGCCGCTGTTCTCGGGATGGACGCTTTTCTGGCGGGTGATTTCCCAGGCTTCCTCGAGGCGGCCAGGCAGCAGGCTCTTGATCTGGGCAATGCCTGACTCGTAGGAGCCTTTGCCAAGGCCTGTGCCGTCGCCGAAGGGCGGCCAGTTGTACGTGTACTGGTCCACGAGCAGGCCGCCCGCAGCCTTGATGTCGCCCATGAGCATGGCGTTGTCGAACCAGCTCGTCTCGGAGATGACCGTGGCCTTGACCCCACGGCAGACGCCGAAGTCGGTCAGCTTGCGCTCGACCTTCGCCAGGTGCGCCTTGCGCCAGGGTGAATAGGAGTACACGCCCATGGCGCCAAAGGCGCCCAGGCCCACGCCCAGGGCCGCGCCCTTGATGAAGTCGCGGCGGTTGATGGGATTATTGCTGTCGGACATATGCTTTCCCTCCTCGATCTACTGCGGGATGAGCGTTACGATCTTCGACGCGGCGGGCAGGACCCACACGGCGACGAAGTAGAGCGCCACGCCGACGACCGCGCCCACGGCCAGGCCGGGCACCATGCGCGGGCTCCAGGTGTGCTCGGCCGCGCGGGCGGCGCGCTCCCGGGCAATCTCCTCGGCGGTCTTCATGCGCACGGTCCAGCCCGGCCAATTGTCCATGAACCAGTGGTTCACGAGCCAGATGTTGATGAGCCAGATGGTCGGGATCATGGGGAACTGCTGCGGGTGCGAGAAGCCCTTCTGCGTGCCCAGGAAGAGGTGCGCGGTCCGATAGTACAGCGCATAGACGGCCAGTCCGGCCACGATGACGATGGCGGTGCGCGCGAGCAGGTTCACGGGCACGGAGTACTTCCGCGGCCAGTTGCCACAATACATGTAAAGGAAGAGGGCTGGCATGAGGAAGAAAATGGCTGTTTCGCCCACGTGCAGCCAGCGCCAGTCCGGAGCGGCATCGCGCCTGTGACCGCGGATGGCCTCGCCCCAGGCAAGCTCCTGTGCGAAGTAGAGGAACGCGGCCAGGGCCAGGGAGATGGCGATGATGCCGAAGAACAGGGCAAAACGCCTGAGCCAGGGGCTCCTTATGACCGTGAACGGATAGCGCTCCCAGATGGTCTCCACGAGCCAGACCACGACCGTGCAGCACATGATCCAGGCAATATGGAAGTTGCCCGAGACCGTGTTGGCGAATTGCTCCCAATAGGGCGGTGTGATGGAGGCGAAGTACTGCCATGGGTAGTAGAGGATGCCCATGTGCGGATGCATGGTCATGAAATAGACTATGACACTCAGGAAGAAGGTCATGAGCCAGATGCTGAAGCCTCTGGCCGGCTGGGGCAAATCCTGCCAGGGGGATTCCTCCATGGCCACGACCCAGGCCGGGCTGAGCCAGGAGGCGATTGCCGCGAACATGAGGCAGGCCAGGGCCGCGTACTCGGCGGCGAAGAATTCAGTCACGCCCTGGAGCTTGGTCAGCTGCTCGGGGTTGAAGTAGGCCATGGCATAATTGCCGAGCATGCCCTCGAAAAAGCCTTTGATGAGGGCGAGCATGACCGCCACGGACAGGAGCGTGAGCAGCGTGCCCTTGACCAGGGGATGGGCCTTCTCAAGCCATGCGCGCCTGAAAGGCCAGAAGTCGAAGATGTAGGCTACCCAGATGAAGATGATGAGCAGCCAGCGGGTGTACATATAGCCCACGTAGGGGGTGTAGAGCCGCATCCAGCCGCGGGGATCCTGGAATATCCACCAGGTGGCGTAGAAGACGATCAGACTCAGCAGCAAGTTCACAAGCGCCGGCAAGGGGCCTGCCCAGCGCTTCTCGAGCTTGCGCGCCTCGAGGTAGTTCACGTGTGTGCTCATATGCGTCTCCTTGAGGTTTGAGGCAAAACGTTCCAACAGAGAGCGGTTGATATCAGCGTGCCGGCATGGCCACCTCCTGGCCTTGAGGGTCGGTTCCTATTCCTTCGTCCCGCTGGGGACGTTGTTGCCGCGCATGGCCGCGCGCACTGCGGCGAGCATTTCAGCGCGCACCATGGTCCCTGGATCCAGGCCCAGGCGGACCACTTCCGCGCGCAGCGCCTCCTGCGGAAAGTCGGCCGCCAGTGCCGCCAGCTCAGGGTCGTCGACCTGTCCTTCCTCCGGTTGTGCGCCAGGCGTGAGCTGACACAGGCCCCAGGAGAGCAGGCCGCGCATGAAGGCTTTGCGCGACAGCCTGGCGCTCATGCGAAGACCTCCCGCGCCTCGATCTCCTTACGCAAGGTTTCCGAGCACTCGATGCGTCCGTGCTTCTCAAGGAGCAGGCACATGCGCAGGATATGCTCCTCCATGCGCTGCCTGGTCTCTTGCGCCTTGTGGCGTTTGAGGCTTTGCAGGATCTTGGCGTGGCCCGCGAAGATGGTCTCGCGCTCGTAGTCCTCGCTGGAGAAGAAGAATTCGAACAGCACTGGATGGCTTGGGCAGATGCTCTCTGCGGCGCGGATCAGGGCGGAGTTGCCGGTGCCTTCGGCGATCTTGCGCATGAAAACCGCCATCTGCTCGCAGACGGCTTCCGGGTTCTCGGCAAAAATGGCCTTGCTCAAGGCGAACAGGCACTCTTCCAGGCCTGTGAGGCCGGCGGCGGAGATGCGTTCGGCACAGAACGCGGCGATGGCTGGATAGAGCGTGAAGCAGGCTTCCACGACTTCACGCTGGCCCTCGGCCTGGTTGCGCGACTCGCAGGCCGTAATGGTGCTTAGGCCTTGCACTGAGTGGAGGTAGCAGCCGCTGCCCCTGCGGATGTCCAGAACACCTTTTGCCGCGAGCGTGCGCAGAACACCGCGGACCGTATTGCGGCTCGTTCCGAGCATGTAGGCAAGACTGCGCTCGGGAGGGAGCCGGTCGCCGATCAACCAGTTGCCCTTGCGAATTCTGCCTGCGAGATCCGTAAGGATGAAGTCTTCCTTGCCCATGTTCCGTCCAAATTGGTTCTACCAATTGTATGGCTAAGCGCATAAAGTATGTCTGGAACGCTGGTAGAGTCTTTGGATGAGCCAATAAGCCCATAAAAGTTTGCATCGCAAGAAGAAATTTTTAATGGGCGCAAAATGGGCTTTCCCAAACCACAGGGCCATGTGTAAGGCCGAAGTGGTTCTACCAATCGCAACCCTTGTGCGCATCACGCCGCTTACGAGCAATCGGGGGAAGGCAGGATGAGAACGGCTCAGGCTTTCATGCGACTGCAGCGCTGCGCAGACCTCCAGGCCTGCACAGCACGTTGGAAGGGCTCGAACAGGATGGAGTATTCGGAAAGGCCCTCGTTGAGGAAGGTCTTGGGGTGCAGCGAGCAGAGTATCATGACCGAGCGGAGCACTCCCCGCTGGTAGAAGGGTTTGGCAAAGTAAGAGCGGATGCCCTTGGGGATGAACAAGGCCCAGTCTATGGCCTTGATGCTGTCCAGGGTCTCGTCGACAATCAGGTAGTCGAGTTTGAAGCGCTCAATGTCCTGAGCAACGGTTCCTTCGTACGAGTACATCTCACCGCAGGCCATGCTCGCGAAGGGTTGTCCCGCAGCGTACACATAGACTCTGTTTTTGCGGGCATGAATGTCCGAGAAGAGGATGGCGTCAAAGCTGAAGTTCGGGAGCTGATGGTCGAGCATGACCCGCAGGATGCTGTCCATATCGCTCAGACCGTCCAGCCTGGCGAGCAGGTCTTGCCCAAGCAACGCCTTGTGTCCGCCTTGGTCTTTGCCACGCCCCTTTCGCTTTTCCTGTCGTGGCTCGGATGCGGTAATGTTCGTCAGGGAGACACGCAGCAGCCGTCGCTCGCGGAAGATGAGGAAGCGCGTGCTTGTCTCGGCCGTGAAGACCGAGTTCGTCTTGCGCTCGAAGAGAAGCTTGCCTTCCCATTTCTTGGAAAAGATGATTTCGTTGAGCAGCCGATGGACCATGTTGGTCATGCCGCGATGGTAGAGGTCCTGGAGGAACAGGTTCCGAAATTCGTCGGGGCTGTAGAGGAACAGGCGGCTGGCGGCCATGTTCTGGGACACGACCTGCTTCGTGTCGAAGTCCAGGATGATGACGGGGTTGTCGGCCAGCTCGATCATGAGCTGGAGTTCGGCATCCTTCTCGATGATGGATTTGATGGCCTCGGCCCGGCCCGAGACATCCAGAAGGTGGCCCATGTAGTAGCGCAGATCCTTCGGATGAGTCCATCCCACCAGCTTGAGCCAGCGAACCGCGCCTTCGTGGTCGCGGATGCGAAAGATGCATTCCGCGGCCTTGGCCTCTTTCATGGCCTCCATGAAGCCTTCCAGGAAGTGGAGGTCTTCGGGCAGGACCATGAGTGTGCGGAATTCCGGACTCTTCATGAACAAGCCGGTCCTGTCGCCCAGACCTGCGATGTGCTGGCTGTTGAGAAATTCGATTCTGGATCTGGCTATCTCGATACGCCAGAGCAAGGCCGGGAACGTATCGATGTAATCCAGGAGATCCTCCCTGGAGAGATCAGGCCTGGAAATAAGACCCGAGATGTCAAGATTGTGCATCGCGATCATGGTCAAGGCTCCTTGCTGCGGATCCAGGCCAGGGTAGTGAAGAAGGCAGCTGCTCAGCAAGGGAAAAGTGCATCCCTGACCATGGGCCGGCTTGCCAGCCATTCAGTCCAGCGGCACCAGCCTCACTCACGGCATGCGCTGCACGCCGTGGAACGCTCCGTGCAGGTTTAACGCTCCGTGCAGAATGTCTGCGTTGCAGGTCAAGGGCGGCAAGCAGGACACAGGCTTCAGGAACACGGGCAGCTTTTTGGTGGGAACGAACAGTCCCGGCGCCGAAAAGTTCTTCCGCCGCGCCGAATCCGGGATTGGCAAGTACTACGACGTCGGCATCAAGGTCATGTAGGCAACCGAACCCCTGCGCCGTTGGTGGCGATTCAGAATTCGAGGCTTGCCGCTTCAGGCCGTAGTATTTTCGCGCGGTACCCGATATCGCCACTGTGCATTTTGCCTCAAGCTGGCTATGCAGAGCGCATTGTGCATCTTGCTTTGTTATTGTCAGCTTAAAGCAGATTGCTTTTAAGACGCCCGCTCCGGCGTTGACGGCGCAAGTGAATTGCGCCTACGCCGAAGCTAGCGGCAAGCCATGCCGACGCATGGCTTGCAGAGCATTTTCAAAAGCAAAATGCTCTAATTACTTCATAACCGCCTTAATGCTTTGCATAAGGCTCCAGTATAGAGGGTAACCATGGACTATAACTACATTATAACGCTTGTGTCGGTGGCTGCCGGTTTTTATCTGGCTGCCTGTGCAATTTGTGCATCCGGCAAAAAACAAAAAATTTTAGGTGTCGCGTCGGTTGCTTGCTTCATCTTTGTGTATGCCCTGTCTGGGCAGGGCTTTGATGCCGTAGCTTACTTTGAGCAGCTTCTGAATTGATTTTGAATTTTTTAAAACTGTGTTCACGGTTCTGCCGCTCGGCTAAGAAAGTGCCTCAAGCGGCGAGGCATAAAGGCTTCTCCCTCCTCTCCCAACTGGACATCCCCGCGGGCCCGGCATAATGACCACGCCCATGAATACGATCAACAACCGCCTGCCCATCGGGGTGTTCGACTCCGGTGTGGGCGGGCTGACGGTATTGCGGGCGTTGCGCGAACTGCTGCCGGGCGAGGATTTCCGGTACTTGGGCGATACGGCCCGGCTGCCGTACGGCACCAAGAGCCGGGAATCGGTGGTGCGCTATGCGCTGCAAAGCTCGCGGCATCTGGTGGCGCAGGGCGTGAAGCTGTTGGTGGTGGCCTGCAACACGGCCACGGCGGCGGCGCTGCCGGACCTGGCGGAAGCGTATCCGGGCATTCCGGTGGTGGGCGTGGTGCGGCCGGGGGCCAGGGCAGGCTGCGCCCTCAACACCAACGGCCGCATCGCGGTCATGGCCACGGAAAGCACGGTGCAGGGCGGGGCGTACCAGGCTGCGATCCGGGAGCTGTGCCCGAACATGCGCATCGAGGCGGCGGCCTGCTCGCTCTTCGTGGCGCTGGCCGAGGAGGGCTGGACCGAGGGGCCGCTGGTGGAGGGCATCGTGAAGCGCTACCTGGATCCCTTGTTCGCGCGCTTCGAAGACCAGCCGCCTACGAGCCTGGTGCTGGGCTGCACTCATTTTCCGATGCTGGCCGGGGCTATCGCCAAGGTGGCGGGGGAGGGGGTGACGGTCATCGACTCGGCCGTGACCACTGCCCAGGAGGTGCGGGAGCTGCTCGTGCGTCACGGTCTGGGCCATCCGGAGCCGGACCGGCCGGACGCGAAGACGTACTTCTTTGCCACGGACGGGCGCGAGCGGTTCGCGCGTGTGGGCAGCATCTTCCTGAGGCGCGCCATCGATCCCGCGGAAGTCACGATCGTGGATCTCTGAAGCATTGTGCACATGAACCGAGAGAGGGCGCTGCCTGCCAGGGCGGATCGCCCCTCTCTTGGCCCTCTTTTGCCGGGGGATGATCCCCCTGGCCCCCACGGTATTGCAGCCGAACGGAAGCAACTCCCAGTTCGATTACTAGAGCATTTTGCTTTTGAAAATGCTCTGCACGCCATGCGTGGGCATGGCGTGCCGCCCCGCAGGCGTAGGCGGAATGCAATTCCGCCGTCAACGCCGAAGGGAGCGTCTGAAATGCAAAATGCTTTAAAAGCAAGCTGCTCTAACAGGTACGCCTTGAACGGTATCCCGCGGGCAACCGTCAGGGGATTATACCCGCGATCCCTCTGCCCTGCCCGCCGGGCCGGCAGCTCGGGATTCCGCCTCCCCGCCGGTCGAAAAAGGGCTGCCCTGCAGCGGCAGTCCTGGTGGTTCGGCTAGCCAGGAGTCACAACCGGGCCAGCTGCCGCTGCTCCATGGACGTGAACAGCTTCTCGAGGTCGAGCAGGATCAGCAGGTGACTGTCCAGCTTGCCCACGCCTTTGATGAACTCGGATTCGACTCCTGCAACCATGGCCGGCGGCGGCTCGACCGTGCCGGCGGATATGCGCAGCACCTCGCTCACGGCATCGACCACGAAGCCGACCCGCATACGGCTCATCTCCACGACGATGATGCGCGTGTTCTTGTCGAGCTTGGAAGTGGCCAGGCCGAACCGCTTGCGCAGGTCGATGATCGGAATGACCTGGCCGCGCAGGTTGATTACGCCCTCCACGAAGACGGGTGCGTTGGGCACCTTGGTGACGCTCATGGGCCGGATGATCTCCTTCACCAGGAGGATCTCGACCCCGAACTCCTCTTCGGCGATGGAGAAGGTGACGAGCTGCAGGAGCTCGTCCCTGTGTTCTGCTGTGCGCGTTGCCAGTGTGGTCATGACCTTTCTCTCGAGTCGGCGGCCTGCTCGCGCATGGATTCGATCACGCGCATGAGGTCGCTGGACAGGTTGGCGAGTTCGGATACTGCCCTTGTGGCCTGGGCCATGGCCTCGGCGGCCTCGTCCGAGAGGGCGTTGATCTCATCCGTGGAGCGCGAGATCTGTTCGCTCGAGGCGGACTGCTCCTCGGATGCGGTGGCGATGTTGCGCACCTGGTCGGCCGAGGATTCCACGAGCTTGAGGATTTCCTGCAGGGCCCTGCCGGCTTCGTCGGCCAGGGCGGTGCTGTCATGCACTGCCTGCCCGGCACTCTCCATGGCCTCGATGTTCTTGCGGGTACCATCCTGAATGGCCGAAATGGCCGCGCCGACTTCCTTGGTCGCGGTCATGGTCTTCTCGGCCAGCTTGCGCACCTCGTCGGCAACCACGGCGAAACCCCGTCCGGCCTCCCCGGCCCGGGCCGCCTCGATGGCCGCGTTGAGGGCCAGCAGGTTGGTCTGGTCCGCGATGTCGGTGATCACGTTCATGATCCGGCCGATGCCCTCGGCCTGCTTGCCGAGCGTGTCGATGGAAGCCTTCATGCGCTCGGACTGGCGTTTGACATTGTCGATCGCCGCGATGGTCCTGGTCACGACCTCGGATCCGGTCTGGGCCCGGCCCTTGGCCTGATCGGCATTCTGAGCGGCTTCGGACGCGCTTCTGGCGACCTCGAGCACCGAAGCGTTCATCTGCTCGGTCGCGGTGGCGGTCTGCGCGATGCGCTCGCGCTGGAGATCCGTGCTCTTGGCGGACTCGGCAGTCTGCGCGGCGAGCTCCTCGGATGCGACCGTAAGCCTGGACACGATGCCCGTCAGCCCGTCCACGGCCTCGCCAATGCCCTGCCGTCTGGCGAGATCCGCCTGTCTCTTCGCCTCGATGGCCTCATCGGCCGCCTTGCGGGCATCGTCGGCCATCATTTCGGCAAGCTGGGTCTTGTCCTGAATCTCCTTGGCGTTGCTCTGCAATGTCGCGGCCATCTCGTTCAGGGAAGCCTCGAGCTCGGTCACCTCATCCCGGCCCGAGGCCGCAAGCCGCACACTGAAATCGCCGTCCGATATCCTGTGGGCGGTATTCCTGGCGGCCATGATCGGCTTGATTATCGACCGCGAGACCACCAGCGCCAGAGGCGTGAGGACGAGCAGGAAGATGGCGGCTATGGCCGAAACCGAGACGAGGAGGTTCGAGTTGACCAAGTCTGCGATGCGTTGCGCGAGGGCGGATTTCGTCTCCTGCACATTGTCGATATAGACACCCGTGCCGATCATGAACTCGGTTCCGGGGATCATTTCAGTGTAGGCGAGCTTGGGTTGCAGGCCCTTGCCGGGCTTGTCGAAGATGTACTCGACGAAGCGGCCGCCTTCCCTGGCGCCCCTGGCCATTTCGCTCACATAATAAACGCCGTTTGCATCCTTTGCATCCTTGAGGTCCTTGCCCTCAACCGAGGTCTTGGCAGGGACCGAGACCGCCGTGGTTCCCTTGTAGGCAAAATAGTATCCGGAATCGTCTTCTTCGAAGCGGATGTCCTTGGTGATCCGCTTGATGGCCTCCAGCTGCCTCGCCTCGTCCTCGATCCCGGAGAGCACCGCGCCAAGCGAGATGGCCATGGAATGCACGGCCACCTGGACCTTTTCCCTTTGGCCCTTGACCATGACCTCGGACAATTCCGTCATGCACATTTCGCTGACGTCATGTATGTCATCGATGAAATAGGCCAGGAGGCCGACAGTGAACAAAAGCATCGAGCCCAGAATGAGCAACAGCCTGAGCTTGATCGACAAATTGCGTAGCATTAACTCAGTCCCCTTGAGGTGTGGCGCATAGGCCGCATGTGTGTGCTGGAAGCATGTAACCATATTGTTCGTACATTTTGCTGAAAACTATAGATGTGAAGTGATATCAATATCCGGGGCAGTCAGCTGGGTTGAATCAAATTTTACTGCTAATAATCGGATATATTAAAATTTTTCGCCTTGAAGATTCATGACGATCAAGGTTTTCTATTGGAGCCTGCATCAGGCATGATGGTGTTGACGTGCTGGCGCATTTCCAGTGCAAATCGAACAGGATATCATCCAAGCATGCTGTCCTGTTCAGGGCAATGCTCGCCTGGGATACGCAAGTCAAGTGCGTCCGGTTTTGACCTGGATTCCGGCAAGGCTTCTCGGTATCGACTTGCACGCTGCTACAGCAGGCGAGCTATAGGGCCGTGCTCCGTGCGGTCATTTCCCCGGACTCTGTGTTGCGCCCATACGTTCAGGCTTGGCACATAAAGACACACAGACCTGTAGTACGGCCAATATGTCATCGGTTTACAGGTGCGGCAACAGTCTGTCAGGTACGCAGTGCACTCCAGCTCTCAGTTTTTGCATGCAGCCCGGCCGGCATGGCCGGGACCTCGAATTCGTGGGTCCCTGGGTGGTCAGCTTCCACCCACCGCCCGAAGCCTGGCCTGCATGGCCGGCACCTCGAACTCGTAGGCCTCGCCGTGAGCCAGATAGACCATCTCCACGGGCAGGTTCGCCCCCTCCACGGCGCGTTGGAAGTCCTCCAGGGGCGACTTGAAGACCGTGTAGTCGTTGTAGTGGATGGGGATGGCCGTGTGCGGGTGGATGATGCGCACGGCCTCCACGCCCTGCTTGGCGTCCATGGTCACCGTGAGCAGCCCCAGGATCTTCGTCCCGCCCAGGTGGAACAGCCCAAGGAAGATGTCCGGGTAGCGCCTCGGTATCTCCTTGAGCTCGTCGATGAGCAGCGTGTCGCCGGAGATGTACATGCTGTAGAGGGTCATGCCGTCCTCCATTCCGAATTCAAGCATGCTGCCCATGACCTGCGGGAGCAGGGCGGCCAGCGGCCCGGGTGCGTGCCTGCCGGGCATGGAGGTTACGCGCAGGCGGGATTCGCCTTTGAACACGTCGATCGAATCCCAGGTATCCAGGCTGTGCAGGTTGCGAAAGCCCTTGCCGCGCAAAGCCCGCGTTGCGTGGGGTGTGGTGATGATGGGCAGGTCCTTGTCCAGGCGCTCGGCAGCAATGTGATCGAAATGGTCGCCATGGAAGTGGGAGAGAAGGCATAGATCCAGGGGCGGCAACTCCTCAATCTCCAGGGCCGGGTTGGTCAGACGCCTGGAGGTCAGGCCATAGCCCAGGTGCGCGTGGTCGCCGGCATGGAGGAAGTTCGGGTCCGTGAGGATGGTGAAGCCGGCGTAGCGGATAACGACCGTGGCGGTGCCCACGAAGAGCACGGAACCACGGGAGAAGTCAGACGCGATGCCCTTGGGCGAGGGGAGTTTCAGGGCATGAGTCTTGGACATGATGTCTCCTTTGTTTTCCCCCGTGTTTGCTCCTGCCCCCCTTGGCCGGACTTCCAAATTAGCGCACAGGTTATTTCGAGGGAAGCCCGGCAGGCAATTCGGCTCCATATTCCACATCTGATGAAGTTCAATTCGCCTGTGGATGTCGATCCCAACGACTTTGCCCATGGAAGTACCTGCGAACGACATCCGCAGGCCGCAGGCCGACTGCGGTATTGTCGGCAGGCGTGTCCGCTGCCCGCGCACGCGCTATGGACAAATCCGGCACCTGCCCATACACCTTGCCCATGACATTGCGGTGCATCATAGCAGACGACGAGCCGCCCGCGCGGGACGAGCTGGCTTGGCTCCTGTCGCGCCAGGAAGGCGTCGAGCTCGTGGATAGCGTGGCCTCGGCGACCAAGGCCATGGAGTCCATCCATGCGCACGCTCCCGACGTGGCCTTCGTGGATATTCACATGCCCGGCAAGGACGGCTTTCACGTCCTCATCGAGGCCGCGACCATGGAGCGACCGCCGCTGGTGGTCTTTGTCACCGCTTACGACCAGTATGCGGTCAAGGCCTTCGAGGAAAACGCCGCCGACTACCTGCTCAAGCCTGTCTCGGAAGAGCGTTTGATCAGGACCGTGGAACGCCTGCGTCATAAGCTGCGCGAACACGGCAGGCCTGGGGAAGATCTGCGTAGGCTGCTCGCCACCCTTGGTCTGGAGCCGCAGGCGGGTCCGGCCCCCATAGCCGTGGAGCGCGCCGGGCGCATAGCCTTGTTGAACCCCAAGGAAGTCTTTTTCCTGCGGCTCGATGCCCGCCGCGTTATGGCTCACACGCAGGACGCGGTCTTGCCCTGCGCAGGGCCACAAACCTTGGACCGGCTTGAGGAGCGTTTGGCTCCACGCAATTTTTTTCGCGTCAACCGAGCCGTGCTGGTCAATCTCGGTCGCATCCGTGAATTCTCGCCCTGGTTCAACGGCAAGTACAACCTGATCATGGCCGATCGCATCGGCACCGAGATCACCGTGAGCCGCAGCCGAGCGCGAAGCTTCAAGGAACGGCTCGGACTGAACTGAAAGGGATTCGTCATGAGCATGGACGTCCTCTTCCTTGCCCTCTTGCAGCGCGTGGGCATCATCGTGGCCAGCGCCTTTGTCCTGCTGCTCATCACGCCCATGCATCGCCTGGGCTTCGGATTCCTGTCGCAGCCCAACCGGGTTTTATCGACGGTCCTTTTCGGCGCTCTGGGCATCCTCGGCACCTACGCCGCGAACCCGGTTCTCGATTCTTACGCCAACCTGCGCGCCATGTCGGTCATCACCGCCGGACTCTTCGGGGGACCAATCGTGGGCACGGGCGCGGCTTTAATCGCCTCGACGCATCGCATCCTCATCGATGTCGGCGGGTTCAGCGCAATTCCCTGCGCCTTGGCCACGCTCATGGAAGGCGCCCTGGCCGGCTGGCTGTCCACACGTCTCACGGATCGGCTCAACTGGCGGGCGGCCTTGCTCCTCACGCTCGCCGGCGAGTCGGTGCACATGCTCCTTGTGCTGGTCATGTCCAAGCCGTTCGACAAGGCCCTGGCTCTCGTGGAACTCATCGCCCTGCCCATGATCCTCATCAACGCCATTGGCGCGGCGCTGTTCATCAAGGCCATCTCCACGGCCTACGAGTATGGGGATCGCCGTGATTCCTTCCGCGCCAAGGAACTCCTGGATATCGCCAATCAGACCGTGAGCCACCTGCGCTCGGGGTTGAACCGCAAAAGCGCCGAGGCCACCGCGCGCATCATCCTCGCCCACCTGCCCGTAGCCGCCGTGGCCCTTACGGACGCGAGCCGCGTTCTGGCTCACGTGGGGGTAGGCTCGGATCACCACGAGGCAGGTAAGCCGTTGCTCACCCGCGCAACGCGCACGGTAGTGGCGAAAGGCAAAGCCATGTACGTGGACACGACTCAGGGCATCGGCTGCTATCTTAAAGGCTGTCCGTTGTCGCAGGCCATTATCGTGCCCCTTGAAAAGGGCGGTAAGGTCGTGGGCAGCCTCAAGTTATATGGCGATCGCGAACACCGCCTGGACCGCTTTCACGTGGCGTTGGCCAGGGGGCTGGGGCGACTCTTCTCGACGCAGGTCGAGCTGGAGGACATCCAGATCAATGCCCAGCTTCTGTCTCAGGCCGAGATCCGCAGGCTGCAGGCCCAGATCAATCCGCATTTTCTGTTCAACTCGCTCAATACCATAGCATCCTTTACGCGCTCGCAGCCGGAGAAGGCTCGCGAGCTCATCCTTGATCTGGCCAGCTACATGCGCAAGAACCTGGACAACGCGCGCTCTTGGGTGCTCCTGGACGATGAACTGGCCCAGGTTGCGGCCTATCTGGCCATCGAGGAGGCCCGCTTCGGCGAGCGCCTGCGAGCGCGGGTCATCTCCGATCCCGCTTTTGGGCAATGGCCCGTCCCTCCTTTGACCATCCAGCCGCTCGTGGAGAACGCGGTCAAGCACGGCCTGCAACCTCTGGAAGAGGGCGGTGAGGTCATCATCAAGATATGCCGCGATGGCCGTGAACTTAGCGTGAGCATATCCGACAGTGGTGTGGGCATGCCGCCCGGCCGCGCCGAGAAGATGCTCGTCGGAAATGATGGAAACGGCTCCGAGGGCATTGGCCTGTGCAATGTCCATGCACGCCTGCGCACTCTGTTCGGACCAAACTACGGCCTGCGCATCGACTCGGCCCTGGGCAAGGGAACCACCGCGACTTTCCGCATCCCACCCAGCTGGGCCGGATAGGGATGTCCGATTAGGCTGGCGGTCTGGCGGACGGATTCCTTCATCTCCACGCCTTTCCCGTTGGCTGGAGCAGTCCTGCCCTGATGCATCCGGAACTCTGCCAGTAGATGCCCCGCTACTAAAGCATTTTGCATTTCAGACGCTCCCTTCGGCGTTGACGGCGGAATTACATTCCGCCTACGCCTGCGGGGCGGCAAGCCATGCCGACGCATGGCTTGCAGAGCATTTTCAAAAGCAAAATGCTCTAGGTTGCACGCGTGACAGCAGTGTGGCAGTGCGTCTCATGCGCCGCATGTGCATTTGGCGCGCGAAAAATGACGCTTCGCACGCCATCTGTTGCCCTTTTTTCCGTTCAACTGCGATCATGGCGACCTAATACATACAAGGCTCGTCCCATCAAGGGGAGAGGAGGTCGCCCATGACACTATTTTTCGCGTGCGTAGCCTCGCTGATCATCGGCTACGCCATTTACGGCAAAGTGATCGAGAGGATCTTCGGCATCGATTCGGAGCGGAAGACGCCTGCCTACACCATGCAGGATGGCGTGGATTTCACGCCCATGGCCAAGTGGAAGCTCATCTTCATCCAGGTCCTGGACATCGCCGGCATCGGGCCCATCTTCGGCCCCATTCTCGGCGCGCTCTACGGCCCCGCTGCCCTGATTTGGATCGTCATCGGCGGCATCTTCGCCGGCGCGGTGCACGACTACTTCAGCGGCATGCTGTCCATCCGCAACAGGGGCGAGAACATGCCCGATGTCGTGGGTCGGTACATGGGCATGCCGGCCCGCCATCTCATGCGCGTGTTCGCCATGGTCTTGCTGCTCCTGGTGGGCGTGGTCTTCGTGCTCGCTCCGGCCAAGCTGCTGACGGAGCTTACCGGCGTGCAGACCGGCATCTTGGTGGCGGCCATCTTCGGCTACTACTTCCTGGCCACCATCCTGCCCATCGACAAGCTCATCGGCCGCCTGTATCCGCTGTTCGGCATGCTTCTGCTGGTCATGACCATCTCCGTGGCCGTGGCCCTGTTCGCCAGCGACCATTCCATCCTGCCCAACACCGATTTCTTGGCCAACGTCCACCCCAAGACGCTGCCCATCTGGCCGCTCCTGTTCATCACCTTGTCCTGCGGCGCCATCAGCGGCTTCCACTGCACCCAGTCGCCGCTCATGGCCCGCTGCTGCAAGAACGAGTGTGAAGGCCGCTCGGTCTTCTACGGCGCCATGATCATCGAGAGCATCATCGCTCTCGTCTGGGCCACCGTGGGCATGTCCTTCTACGACAACCCCGAGGCGCTCCAGGCCGTCATCGCTTCCGGCAGCCCCTCGGCCGTGGTCTCCGAGGCCTCCCGCGCCCTGCTGGGCACCCTGGGCGGCGCACTGTCCATCATTGCCGTGGTCATCCTGCCCATCACCAGCGGCGACACGGCCTTCCGCAGCGCACGCCTCATCGTGGCCGACGCCCTCAAGCTGAACCAGCGCCCGGTGGCCAAGCGGCTGTACGTAGCCGTGCCGCTCTTCATCATCGGCTACATCATCTCGACCCAGAACTTCTCGATGATCTGGCGCTACTTCGGCTTCGCCAACCAGTGCCTGTCCGCCATGATGCTGTGGACCGCGGCCGTGTACCTTGCCCGCCACGCCAAGCTGCACTGGATCGCCAGCCTGCCGGCGACCTTCATGACCGCCGTGGTCGTGACCTTCATCCTGAATGCACAGATCGGCTTCAACCTGCCCTACAACGTATCGGTCATCGCCGGCATCGTGGCCGCCATTGCGACCATGCTTGCGTTCATGCTCAAGTACGGCATGAATCGCGTGCCCATGGCTGAAGAAGTGCTCGCCAGTGATTCTGCTGATGCATAAATAGCCTCCCTGCATACCTACTCCAGGCAAAGGGCGCGCTCCGGTGGGGAGCGCGCCCTTTGCTGCTTCGAGAACCCTGTGGGCGAGGCCGGACGTTGATTGGCGGATGCAGTATGCCTTGAGAACACAAAAGCCCTTGAGATTGTCCCCGAGGGCTTTGGGTCGCACCGTCATAAGAGGATCGGGTTTCTAGCGACGGGAACCGTGATGCTCTTTTAGAGCAGATTGCTTTTAAGACGCTCGCTCCGGCGTTGACGGCGCAAGTGAATTGCGCCTACGCCGAAGCTAGCGGCAAGCCATGCCGACGCATGGCTTGCATGGCATTTTCAAAAGCAAAATGCCCTAAAGCGCCAAGGATGAGCGACACAACCAGACCGGGGAGCATCAGGCAGGCCGTCGAGTAACGTGTTGAAAAGCAAGCGCGCTGAAAGAGGTCGGACAGCCGTACAAGCGGCAGCCGACGCGCGCAGGATGAGTGCGTAATGACTGCCTTTTGTAACGACGCTAAATGCTGTAAGGGCTAATCGGAGGCGCGGGAGCGTGCTCATACGCCCGGAAACCTCAGCCCACAAATCATGAAGAACGCCGAAATCTCCTTGGGGTGCCCGAAGCCGCTCAAGCCCGGCGTCGATCCAGCCATCCCCGCCGACTCCGTGGACGCGCCCGCGCCCGCACCTGAAGGCTACAAGCGCATCGACCGCGTGCTTGGGCCCATGGCGGCGGGGAGCTTCCTGCTGGGCAGCCTGGGCTACCTGCACTGCACCCGCCGCCATGTGATCAAGAATATGGCCCTGCCGCGTGCGGCCTGCGTGCTCATCCTCGAAGGGAGCAAGGCCGTGCACAGGGACGACGTGCGCGAGGTCGTGCAGGCGGGACAGCTTCTGTTGCTTCCCGCGCGCTGGCCCATCACCATCGAGAACGTTCCCGCTGTCAGAAGCGGGCGGTACCGCGCGCTATGCCTCTCCTTCGACCCAGACATCGTGGCTCGCGTTGCGGCGGCCTCGCCGGCGGATACGATCACCGGTCAGCCGCGCGGTATGCGGCTTACGCCGAGCGGTTTGCTCCTGGACGCGCTCCTGCACTTGCTCGTGGTCGCCAAGGCGCATCCCGGCACGCCGCGGCTCACGGAAGTTGGGCTTGAACAGCTCCTGCTGCTGCTCGCCGCGGAGGGCGGGGGCCTGCTGCTGCAAAGCGAACTGCCGCTGCTGGATCGGATAAGCTCGCTTGTCCTGGCGGACGCAGCCAGGCGCTGGGACACGGCCGAAATAGCCCAGGCCCTGAGCTTGGGTGAGCGCACCCTGCGCCGCCGCCTGGAAAAGGCCGGGGCTTCGTTGCGCGACATCATGCGCGAAACCCGACTTCATGCTGCCCTGGCCCTGCTACAGCAGAGCAATCTCTGTGTCGGCGAGGTGGCCCAGCGTTGCGGCTATGATTCCGCGTCCCGCTTCACGCAGCGCTTCCGCGAAAAGTTTGGCCTGCGGCCCAGCGATATCATCCGCGCGCGGGCGTCTCGGGACAAGGATTGACCGAATCGGGACAGACTCCCGCTCGCCAAACGTGCGATACCCCTGCAACCAAACAGGAGGTATCCCATGAAAATGAATTCCTTTTTCGTCCTTGTCCTGCTGTGCCTCATACTTTGCCTCACTCTTTGTCCCACAACAGGCGCCCTGGCCGGGTCCTTCAAGCTCGTCAGCCAGGACGTGGCCGACGGGGCGATGCTGCACGACGCGCAGGTCCTGAACAGCTTCGGCTGCCTTGGTGGCAACCGTTCGCCCGCGCTCGAATGGCGCGATCCCCCAGCCGGGACACAAAGCTTCGCCGTAACGGTGTACGACCCCGATGCTCCCACCGGGAGCGGCTGGTGGCACTGGCTGGTCTTCGACATCCCGGCCACGGCGGCCGGACTGCCGGCGGACGCAGGCAGCGCCGAAGGGGCCGGCCTTCCCGCCGGGAGCATCCAGTCCCTGACGGACTTCGGGGCACCCGGCTTCGGCGGGGCCTGCCCGCCGCAGGGCGACAAGCCGCACCGCTACGTGTTCACAGTGCATGCCCTGGACGTGCCGAGCCTGGGGCTCGACGCCAAGGCCATGCCCGCGCTGGTGGGCTTCATGCTGCACCAGCACTCCATCGGCAAGGCCTCGTTCACGGCCCGCTACGCCCGCTGAACGGGCAGGCCGGAAACCACGGCTGCCGCCAAGGCATGAAAAAGCCCGCCGGGTCTCAAGACCTGGCGGGCTTATTGATTCAGTAACAGCGGGCTCCTGCGGGAAGAGATGTTCGCTGCGCGCGGGCTGCACTCTGGAGACAGACGGATGAAGAAGAGGGTGTGGCTGGCCGGCCGAGGCGGCATGGCGCTAGCGCCGAAAAAGGCGCGAGGGGTCCGGGGGAGCGCTTGCTCCCCCGGCCGCCACTGCGCGCCCCGCTTCGGTTTTCTTGCGGATCCTGACGATCCGGCTTGGGGAGGATCGAGACTTCCGTAGCGCGCCTCTCCCTGGAACTGACTTGCCGGAAATCTCGACATTTGACCGATGCTAATTCCACGGGAGGGTTACACGAGGAGGGTAAAATGGATATCCTTCATGCTGCTCCATATGCGCAGGCACGCATGGGTGATGAAGCGGGGATGGAAAAGGCACAAACTCCAGGAGACCGACATGAGAGTACTCCAGCCGGCATCAGTCTTGTTCGGGGCCCTGTCATTCCTGCTGCTTTCCGCTCCTGCCATGGTGCTGGCGAAAGCGGAAACGGCGCGGACGCAGCAAGGCATCGCGGTGAGAATCGAGCAGCTCGCGGGCGGGCTGGATCATCCCTGGGGCATGGAGTTCCTGCCCGACGGCCGCCTGCTGGTCACGGAGCGCAACAGCGGCAGGCTGTACATTTTGAATGCCGACCACACGAAGTCCAAGCCGCTGGCAGGGGTGCCCGAGGTCCTGGCGGACGGCCAGGGCGGGCTCATGGATGTCGCGCTCGACCCGGACTTCAAGAAGAACGCATACGTCTACCTGTCCTACGCCAAGCCTGGCCAGGACGGGAAATCGACCACCGCCCTGGGCCGCGGCAAGCTCAGCGGCAGCCGCATCGAGGGCTTCCAGGACATCTTCGTCCAGGAGCCGTACATCGACGACTCCAAGCACTTCGGCAACCGCATCGCCTTCTCTCCGGACGGCAGGTATCTGTTCCTTGCGCTTGGCGAGCGGTTTCAGTTCGATCCGGCCCAGGATCTCTCCAACCATCTCGGCACGGTGATCCGCATCCATCCTGACGGCAGCGTGCCCAAGGACAACCCCTTTACGGGCCGCAAGGGCGTGCGGGCCGAGATCTGGTCGTACGGCCATCGCAACATCGAGGCCATGGCCTTTCAGCCGGGCACGGGCGCTCTGTGGATCGGAGAGATGGGGCCCCTGGGCGGCGACGAGCTGAACCAGATCGAGAAGGGCGCCAACTACGGCTGGCCCGTGGTCAGCGCGGGCAAGCACTATGACGGACGCACGATCCCGGACTCTGCGACGCATCCGGAATTCAAGGCTGCCGCGCTCACCTGGACCCCGGTCATCTCTCCCTCGGGCATGGCCTTCTACCAGGGCGGCATGTTCCCGGCCTGGAAGGGCAGCGCCATCATCGGCGGGCTGACGCACGAGGAGCTTGTCCGCGTGAGCTTCGACGGCACGCGGCCCAGGGAGGAGGACCGCCTGTCCATGCCCGGACGCATCCGCGACGTGGCCATTGCTCCGGACGGCTCGATCTACGTGCTCACGGACGAGGGCGACGGCAAGGTCTTGCGCATAAGCTCCATGGGCAAGGCCTCGAAGTAGATATCACTGGAGTGTCGGAGCGCGGAGATGGATCATCCGGCCGGCCGAGCTTTCCCGGGCCACGATCCGGTCCCGGAAGTGCGGACAGGCTGGCAAATTGTGCTCCGGCTTGAGGGCGAGCATCGGCAAATGCAGGCCTGAGTTGTTCAACAGCCAGGCCGGTAATCTTGGCAACATGCTCCAAGACCTCCTGATCAACCTGAGCAATGCACTGCTCGAAGCGGCTATCATAGTCATCAACACTGTGGATCGTCGTTGGAGGATGCGTGAGCGCCAGCAACTCCAGTGCATCCTGCTCAGCCAAGTCCACTACGAAGGAGCGCAGATTACGTATGAAGTCGTAGTAAGTCGGCGGCAAGCCATGTCAGCGATCCTCTCGGGTGTGCCAAAGCCGAAGCACATAGATGACGGACTCCCTGATCTCGTAGCGCAGCTCATAACGGCCAACCAGGATACGGCGGACCTCACGCGGCTCGAACTCCTCCAGCTTCTCCCCGATGCGCGGGTTGTTCAGGAGGCTGGACGGCGCTACGGTCAGCGCCTGCACGGTGCGGGCCGCCGCCTCCCTGCTCACGGGAGCCAGGAAGTCATAGAGCCGCGCCAGATCGGACAGCGCCTTGCTGGCCCACTTCAGCTCCATCAGCGAGGCACCGGAACTGACAGTGGCTTGTCCGTATCGAGACTGTCGGCCCAGGCCTGCACCGCCTGATGGTCAATGACCTGTCCTGCATCCACGTCCGCCAACGCCTCCAGCGTCAGCCGCCTGCGCTCTTCTTCCTGGTCGATCCAGGCCATCAGGGCCTGCTTCACGATCCAGCCCCGTGAACGCTCCAGGCGGGCTGCCATCTGGTCCACCTTCTCTGCCAGAGGCAGCGGGACATGCGCGGTAAGCACCTTGGTTTCAGTTTGGGCCATCGCTGATTCCTCCAGATAAATCAGTCTATAATCATTACGAATCGTAATGATTAGTTTAGATTCAGTCAAGATGGATCTGATTCGCTGGAGAATGACCCTGCCTCGCGTCCGAAACAGGGAACCGAATCCGCGTCCGATCCGCCACAACCCAATCCAACCTGAGCCGGCACTGTAGCAGACGTGCGGAAATGAGCCTGGCAGCGCGTTGAAAAACGGACTGCTAGAGCATTTTGCTTTTGAAAATGCTCTGCAAGCCATGCGTCGGCATGGCTTGCCGCTAGCTTCGGCGTAGGCGCAATTCACTTGCGCCGTCAACGCCGGAGCGGGCGTCTTAAAAGCGATCTGCTCTAAAGAAAAATGCGGTAGCTGACGTTCAGCGCCTCACCGAGCTTGCGGGCGTTCTCCCTGCCAATGGGCCTCTTAGCGTTCTCCATTTCGGAGATATGCCGCTGGGGGATGCCGGTCTTCGCGGACAATTCCCGCTGGGTAATCCCCTCTTTGGCCCGTGCCCCAACCAGGACGGCTCCCGGCAGCTCGGCTTCGGTGAAACCAAGAGTCTTTCTCCAGTCCGTAGACTCGGAAGCATCCACAAATCCGAGAGAGCGCAGGACGGCCACGGCCTTCTGCCTCTGAGCCTTGGGGCCGACGAAGCAAAGTTCGATGGTGCTAGTAGGGAGCTTTTTCGTGCGTGCCAGCATAGGTAACCTCCACAAGCCGCACCTGCCTGTCTCGTACCTCCCAGACGGCCACATACGTGGGATTGCCTTTCTTGAGGTGACAGTGGTGCTTCTCAGGCCCAAGCTTACTGTAGTTTGGCCAGTTCCCGCGAACAGGCCCTTCTTTTTCAATTTCCAGCATCAAGGCGGCCAAGCTCCGGCGGACCAGCAGGGGCAGTTTCCGGAGCCCCTTCTCCGCCTTTTTTAGCAACTTTGACCGTCCAATCCATGAGGCCAAGATACTATTTTTAGTATCAAGTCAACCAGGTCTTTCGGTCAGTAAGCGCTTACTAGAGCATTTTCAAAAGCAAAATGCTGCTAGCAGCCTCCTCAGTAAAACCCTTGGGGGGCATGGGCTTGTCCTTTTGTACCGGCAGATGCTATCAGGCGTTTGGCATTAACTCAGTTGCCACAAACTTGCCATTTTGCTTTTTAACAAGCCCCTCTTCGGCAAGACGCTCCATTATAGAGAGCAGAAGTTCTATGTCCGTCCAAGGGTCATTCGGGTTGCTGGCACGGAACTCCTCAAGCATGTGCCGCAGCATTGAATGCCATTGTTTTCTAGCTTCGTCTGCTGACATCTCATCCTCCTTAAGGAGGCATAGGATTGGCAAAGGGCAAGGAAATACAAAAACTCTGTGCGGCTGAGCGTAGTTAGCGGCGGTCTTTTGCCAACCCATCGCTCGCGACCCTGGAATGGAACCTCTAGTTGACGGGAGTACCAAAATTGGTACATATAGCTACAGCACATGGCCTCAAGAAGATTGAGGCGACGTTCTTTAAACAGCCGGGGACCGGCAATGAACCGGTAAGGGATTGGCTCAAGTCTCTCCCCCCCAGCGACCGCAAGCTGATCGGTGATGATATTAGAACTTGCGAGTTCGGCTGGCCAATCGGGATGCCCACATGCAGACCCATGGGAGATGGTCTCCATGAGGTTAGGACGGACCTCCCGGATGGAACAATCGCACGGGTTTTTTTCTGTATAGGCGCAGGTAAAATGTACTTGCTGCATGGAATAATCAAGAAAAGCCAGACAACTTCAAAGCAAGCTCTGACTTTAGCACGAAAACGCAAAAATATGCTTGGAGAATGACCATGAGCGCTGAACTCAAGAAAATCAATCAAGAGTGCGTTGGGTCCTCCTTTGATGATTTCCTCCAGGAGGAGGGAATCTATGAAGAAGTTACTGAGACTGCCATCAAGCGTGTTCTGGCTTGGCAGCTTAAGCAGGAAATGAAGGCCCAAAAGGTGTCCAAGGCTGCGCTGGCGAGGCGTATGAAGACCTCAAGGTCTTCTGTGGACCGCCTGCTGGACCCTAAGAATAATGCAGCGACACTGGCGTGCATTGACAGGGCCGCTAAAGCCTTGGGCAAAACCGTGCGTCTTGAATTTGTGGATGTTGAAAAAGACGAGTCGGCTCTTTGCCCTTGCTGAAAGCAAAGATGAAGTGAAAAAAGGCCACCTTTGGGTGGCCTTTCTATTTTACTGAGAAAAAGCGGCCCGCCGGCTTTACGCCGGCGGGCCGCTGCATTTTCGCAAGCCTGGCTGTGCGCGGCTGCGGCTACTTGGCCTCGGTGGCCTTCTTCTTCTGGCCGAGCACCGAGTGGCGCTTGGCGGCCGGTAGAATGGCCTTGCGCAGGCGGATGGACTGGGGCGTGATTTCCACCATTTCGTCCTCGCGGATGAAATGGATGGCGCGCTCCAGGGTCATGGGCCGCACGGGCGTGGCGATGATGTTCTCGTCGCGGCCCGAGGCGCGCATGTTGGAGAGCTTCTTTTCCTTGGCGGGGTTGACGTCGATGTCATTATCCCGGTTGTGCTCGCCCACGATCATGCCTTCGTAGATCGGGTCGCCAGGGGAGATGAACAGCTCGCCGCGCGGCTCCAGGTTGAACAGTCCGTAGGCGACTCCCACGCCGTTGCGGTCGGCCACGATGGAGCCCGAGTGGCGGGTCGGGAAATCGCCGCGGTATTCACCGTAGCCGTCGAACAGCGAGTTCATGATGCCCGTACCCTTGGTGTCGGTCAGGAACTCGTCGCGGTAGCCGATGAGCGAGCGCGCGGGCACGGTGAACTCCATGCGCACGCGGCCCGTGCCATGGTTGACCAGGTTGAGCATCTTGCCCTTGCGCTGGGAAAGCTTCTCGGTGACCACGCCCATGTAGTTTTCCGCGCAGTCGATGTAGAGGTGCTCCATGGGTTCGAGCCGCTTGCCGTCCTCGTAGCGGTAGATGACCTCGGGGCGGCCGACGTTAAGCTCGAAGCCCTCACGGCGCATGGTTTCCACGAGGATGGCCATCTGGAACTCGCCGCGTCCCTTGACGATGAAGCTGTCGCGCTCATCGGCCTCTTCCACGCGTATGGACACGTTACGCAGAGTTTCCTTGATCAGGCGCTCGCGGATCTTGCTGCCGGTCACGTGCTTGCCTTCGCGTCCGGCCAGGGGGGAAGTGTTGATGGAGAAGCGCATGGACACCGTGGGCTCGTCCACCCGGATGCGCGGCAGGGCCTTGGGCGCGTCCTTGTGGCAGATGGTGTCGCCGATCGTCACGTCCTCCAGGCCGGAGACCACGATGATGTCGCCGGCCAGGGCTTCCTCGACCTCCGCGAAGGTCACGCCCTGATAGGACTGCAGCTTGGTCACGCGCAGGGCCTGCAAGGCCTCGTCGGGCCCGATGCGCACGAGCTGGTCGGATGTGTGCACGCGTCCGCTGACGATCTTGCCCACGGCCAGCCGGCCCAGGTAATCGGAGTAGCCCAGGTCCGAGACGAGCATCTGGAAGGGAGCCTCGGGATCGTAGCGAGGGGCCGGCATGGTGGCCAGAATTTCGTCGAAGAGCACGTGCAGGTTTTCGCCCATGTTTTCCAGTTCCCTGGAAGCTTTGCCTTCACGGCCAATGGCGTAGATGACCGGGAATCCGAGCTGGTCCTCCTGGGCATCCAGGTCGATGAACAGGTCATAGACCTCGTTGAGCACTTCCTGGGGGCGGGCGTCCTTGCGGTCGATCTTATTGACCACGACAATGACGGGCAGACCGCGGTCCAGGGCCTTCTTGAGCACGAAGCGCGTCTGGGGCAGCGGGCCCTCGGATGCGTCCACCAGCAGGATGGCGCCGTCCACCATGGACAGGGCGCGCTCGACTTCGCCGCCGAAGTCGGCGTGGCCCGGCGTGTCCAGGATGTTGATCTTCACGTCCTTCCACAGCACGGAGCAGTTCTTGGCCGCGATGGTGATGCCCCTCTCGCGCTCAAGGTCCATGGAGTCCATGACTCGATCACTGACCGACTGGTTCTCGCGGTACATGCCGCTTTGGCGGAACAGGCCGTCCACCAGGGTGGTCTTGCCGTGGTCGACGTGGGCGATAATGGCGATATTGCGGATATTGTCGTTAGTGGCGATAGCTTTCATGGGAATCCTTGGGATGAAAAAGGATGCGCAGGTAAATGGATAAGTCTGGCGTAGGGCGAGGCGTGGGATACCACGTCTCGGCCGGAAGTCAACGGATAATCTGATGACGAAGGCGTGCCAAAGTCGAGTTCAGGGCTTTGCCTGCAGGGGGAACTCGACACTGAAACTCACGCCAGGCTTGGTTTGCGAGTCAAGCTCCACGCGCCCCCGGAGCTGCCTGGCCAGACGTACGACAAGCTGCAGCCCCAGGCTTGTTGACGAGGCGGGATCGAAATCCGCGGGGACACCCTTGCCGTCATCCGAAACCATAAGTCGTGCGAGTCCATGGTCAAGGGATATGCTCACGATGATGCGGCCTTGGGCGCGTCCCTCGAAAGCGTGCTCCAGGGCGTTGGAGATGAGTTCGTTGAGGATGAGGCCGCAGGGCACGGCCTGGTCGATAGTGACCTGTATATCCTGCAGGGCCAGCTCCAGACCGATGGGTCTTGTGTGCGCCAGAGCCTGAACCAGGCGGCGCGCCAGCCGCTGGACGTAATCCCTGAGATTGATGTGCGCAAGATCGCCCGACTTGTACAGCTCTTCGTGCACATAGGCCATGGACAGAATGCGGTTCTGGCTTTCGGCGAAGAGCGCCTCCAGCTTCGGGTCGCCCGCCTGGCTGCTTTGCAGCTGCAGCAGACTGGAGATGACCTGCAGATTGTTCTTCACCCTGTGGTGTATCTCCGTGAGCATGACTTCCTTTTCCTTGAGGGACGCGCGCAGGCGCTCCTCGATGCTCACGCGCTCGGAGATATCGCGCAGTACGCCCGAGGTGCCGGAGGGTTCGCCGTCCGGCCCAAGCTCAAGGCGGCAGCTCATGGATGTTGGGATAATCTGGCCGCTCTTGTGGCGCAGGAGGATAGTCGCGTCGCGGATGTCGCTCCGGGCGAGCAGCAGCTCGCGGAAGGTCTCGAATTCGCGCGGGTCGGCCCAAAATTCGGAGGACAAGTGCCCCGTCATTTCGCCGGGCGCATAGCCGAGCAGGGCCTCCGCCGACGGACTGATCAGGGTGATCAATCCGTTGAGTTCCGTCCGGTAGTACACGTCGCGGATGGATTCGAACATGCCGCGGAAGCGCTCCTCACTCCTGCGCAGGCGTTGTTCGGCGGCAATCCGCTTGGTGATGTCCTCGGCTGTGCAGATGGCGTATTCGACCGCTCCGCCGGGGCTCAGCCGGGGAGTCATGCGGATGGACAGGATGCGTGCGCGGCCCCGGGCATCCTGCTGGAAGGAGCTGAAGCTCACGGGCTCGCGGAACCTGAAGACCGTGGAGTTATGGCGCGCGAAGCGCCTGGCCTCCTCCGACGGCAGGAAGTCCGTGAGCCTGTGGCGCTCAAGGAAGGCCTTGTCCGGACCCATGAACTCGGCATGCGCTTGATTGACCGCGCCATAGAGATCCGGCTCGCGCAGAAACCAGACCTGCAGGTCGATATTGTCGAGGAGGAGCTTTTGTTCCGCGTTCCTTTCCGTGAGGAGTTGCTCACGTTCGCTCATGGTCGCGATCGTTTTACGGATCCTGCTGTGCAACGTGTTCAGTTTCTTTAAGGCGTCTCGTTCGTCGGCTTTGCGCAATGCAGGGAACCGACGCAGAAAGGAGAGGATGGCGGACAATGGCATATGTCATTCGACCAGTGCGAAACGGCCGTCTTGCACGCGCATGATGACGGCCTCGCTTACCACGTCGCCGTACTCGTCCAGGCTCAGGGGCCCGGAGAGCGTGTGGAAGTTCCGGATGGCCAGGAGCGCCTTGGGCAGGCCATCCCGAGTCCCTTGGCAGTGCCGCAGCGCCTCGGCCAGGATGAAAACCGCAGCGTAGGAGCGCTCGGCCGCGAAGGTCGGCCGGTTGCCGAAGCGTATGAAGAAGCTGTCGCTGAAGCTGTCCAGGGCAGGAGTTGTCTTGCCCATCAGGGAGGGCACGGAGACGAGCATGTCTTCCACCTGCTGGCCGCCATGACGCAGCAGCGCCTCGGAGCAGGCCCACTCGGTGGTCAGGAGGCGCGTCCGGGGCAACAGCGTGGCGACATGCTGGGCCAGGCTCGCGGTATCGCGGGCCGAGGCGATGATGAGCAAGGCCTCGACGGACTGGTCGGCAAGTTCGCGCAGGCCTGCGTCATTCGCGTCCGGGCTGCCCGGATCCAGTGCGACCTGCTGGACGAGCGTCCCGCCAAGCTTCTGGAGATGCGCCGTGAAAGCCTCGGCATAGGGCAGGCTGTACTCGGTGTTGCGTTTGTCGCAAACCACGGCGACGCGCGCGAGCCCCAGAGCGAGGACATGCTCGGCCAGCAATGCGGCCGCCTGGTCGCTCAGCGGCGAGTTGCGAAAAAAATGATCCGGGAGGCCGGCCAGCAGGGGAGTCGAAGCCGTGGGGCTGAACAGCACTGTACGGGTTTGGTTGACCAGCGGCAGGGCAGCCATGCTCTGTGAGCTGGTCATATGCCCCACGATGGCTACCACTCCGGCATCGATGAGAGCCTTGTCCGCGACCAGGGCGCCCTCGGGCGTGTTCAGGTCGTCCAGGGCCAGCAACCCCAGGGGGCGGGCCAGGACTCCGCCGGCCGCGTTGATGTGCTCCACGGCCAGTTGCGCTCCATTACGCCCCTGCACGCCCAGGTCGCTGTATCTGCCGGTAAGCTGGCCGGAAAAACCGATCAGGATGGGTCCCTGGCGCCATGTGCGCAGGGCCTCCCATCCGAGCAGGCCAAGCGCGAGCAGGCCGGCCAGGGTGAGCCCCAGCACCAACAAGCGCAAGGCCCTGATTGAAGCGCTTTTCCAGGACATGAATCCGTCTTCCATGAAGTGAATTAAATTAGCTTAGAGTGTGCAATTCTGTAAGTCAATGTTGGTTGAGGAAGGCCGGAGCAAAGTCCAGGATCGAGTATCAGCAAAACACCTTTTAACGTGCGCGGGTGAGCATTTCGAGATAACCTGGAAACAGCGATAATCGATTTCATGGATTCAGCGGCAGCCCTGGACCGGCTGGAATCGTTGGGCTGTTTCCGGCTGACTCGCCATGAAACCGCTTGCAGGTTTGCGAGGCTGACTGAACCAAAACCCAGGAGGAGCCATGAGCACCATGATCCTTGAGACGATACGCTCCGACTATCTGGCCCATCTGTCATATATCCTGATCCACAAGGGCAAGGCGGCGGTCATCGATCCCCGCAGGGACTGCCAAGCGTATATCGACTTGGCCAGGCAGCACGGAGCGAGCATTTCGCGCATCTTCGAGACGCACCGCAATGAGGACTATGTCACAGGCTCGCGAGAGCTGGCCCGCCGCACTGGAGCCCAGATCATGCACGGCAAGGGCTTTCCTTTCGACTTCGGCGCTCCGGTTTCCGAGGGCGATTGGTTCGATATCGGTGATCTGCGCCTCACGGTGCTGGAAACGCCAGGCCACACTTTCGATTCCATCTCGCTGGTGCTGCGCGACATGTCCAGCGGAGAGGATCCGGTGGCCGTCTTCACGGGCGACGCCTTGTTCATCGGCGACGTGGGCCGCACGGATTTCTATCCCGACCGGCGCGAAGAGGTTGCCGGGCTGCTGTACGATTCGATATTCGGCAAGCTCCTGCCCTTGGGGGATCACGTCATTCTTTACCCGGCCCACGGCGCGGGCTCGGTCTGCGGCAGCGGGATGGCCCAACGGGAGTTCTCCACGCTTGGCTTTGAACGCAGGCACAATCCGGCCCTGCAGCTGGGCCGCGAGGCATTCGTGCGCCGCAAGGCAGGCGAACGCCACGAATACCCGCCGTACTTCCGCAAGATGGAGGAAATCAACGCCCAAGGCTCGGATGCGCCCTTATGCGAGATTCGGGAACCGAAGCCCCTGGGCGCGGAAGAGTTCGCGAAGCTCGTGGCCAATGGCGGGGCGCAGGTCGTGGACGTGCGCAGTCCCGAAGCAATTGCCGGTGCTTTCGTGCCCGGCAGCCTGGCCATTCCCGAGCAGCTCGTTTCCGGCTATGCCGGTTACCTGCTGGACTACGGGCAGCCCATTTATCTCGTGGCCGAGACTCAGGAGGAGATGCAGTCGGCGCGTGCGCAGCTCCTGCGCATGGGCTATGACCGAGTGGAGGGCTGGCTCGCCGGCGGCCTGACGGGTTGGGAAACAGCCGGGCGGCAATACGACAGCATTCCGGCCGTCAATGTGCGTGAGTTGGTGCGGCGCATCCAGGCGGACGAGGACTTCACATTGCTGGACGTGCGCAAGCAGGAAGAGGTGGAAGCGGGCATGCTGCCCGGCGCCAGGCATATCTTCCTTGGTGATCTGCCGAACAGGCTGACGGAGATTCCCAGGGACAAGCCCGTGACGACCTTCTGCGGCAGCGGCCAGCGGGCCGTCATCGCCGCCTCCATTCTCAAGCGCCACGGCTTCGAGCGCGTGGAGGACAACCTGGGCTCCATGGCGGCCTGCCGATCGTACGGTTGCCCTATTGTCGAGCCGGGCACTTCAGGCAAACCCGACAAGCAGGAGGCCGCATGAGGCAATCGCGCGTATATTGGGCCTGTCTGTTGGCCGCCGTCGTCCTGGTGGGGCAGGCCTGGGCCGCTGGAATCGACCCGGCGGGCGAGCCGATGCACAGGTCTATCTGGACCGTGCGTCTGTGGTCGCCTTACATCGTGGGCCTGCTCATCGGCCTGCTCAACTGTCTGGCTTTGGTCATTTCGGACCGCACCCTGGGAGCATCGAGCGCCTACGCAACCGCCGCCGGCATGGTCGAGAAGACCGTGCCGGGCGGCAAGCCCGAGGCGCGGGAATACTACCGGCGCAACCCGCCGCGCGTGGGTTGGGGCTTTATGCTGCTGCTTGGCGTGGTTGTGGGGTCGTTTCTTTCGGCCCAATTGTCCACGGACTTCCGGCCCGAGTGGGTGCCGCCGCTGTGGCTGGCCGCGCACGGTCCGGAGCTTTTGCCGCGGCTGCTCACTGCTTTCGCTGGAGGAGCGATCATGGCCTTCGGTGCGCGTGTGGCTGGCGGCTGCACCAGCGGCCACGGCATCTCCGGGACCATGCAGCTCGCGACTTCGAGCTGGCTGGCGCTTGCGTGCTTTTTTATCGGCGGCGCGGCCGTGGCCCACATGCTCTATTAGGGCATTTTGTTTTTGAACTGAGAGAGGGCGCTGCCCTCTCTCAGACTCTCTCCCGGCAGGGAGCGGCGCTCCCTGCACCCCCATTTTAAAGCACCTTGCATTTGAAATGGGGGGTCCAGGGGAATCATTTCCCTGGTGGGAGGGTCTGGGAGGGCAAAGCCCTGCCCAGTTTCTGCCAGCTCTTGTGCAAATCGCTCTAAAAGCAATCTGTTTAGAGCATTTTGCTTTTGAAAATGCTCTGCAAGCCATGCGTCGGCATGGCTTGCCGCCCCGCAGGCGTAGGCGGAATGTAATTCCGCCGTCAACGCCGAAGGGAGCGTCTGAAATGCAAAATGCTTTAAAGAGATGGATGATCGGCCCGTCAGCCCGTCAGCCCGTCTGGCCCGGCCTGGTCCCGGTCACTGCGCGCACTGCTTGCACGGCCGGTATCCGGCCGCCAGAGCTTCTTCTCGGCTTTGAAATACCTGTGTGCAGGACTTGCATGCGTAGTTGCGGCAGCCAGGCAGATGAAAAATCTTGCTTTGGATGTTGCCGCTCACCGGCCCGATGGCGGCTTGCTCCTGTTGCTTCACAGGGGGTTCCGCGTTCCTGTCCTCCATCCCGGCGGCCTCGCCAGTCTCGGAGGCTTGGGCGGCTGTGGCAGGCCCCACTGTTCGGCCTGCGGGCTGCGCGTCTTGCGCGCCTTGCGCGTCATGGGCAGCCTGCAGGACGGTTCCAGGGCTTGAGTCGAGCTGTGCAGTCTGATTGGCCAAAGGCATGGGAAGCATCGATAGCTTCGGCTGAGGAGTCAAGGCGCGAGCCAACAGCAGGCCCATAACGATTAGGGCGAATATGAGCAGATAGGCCGGACGTAAGGCCGCCCGTCGCCAGGCATATTTCCTCAGTGCCTTGAAGAGGGTTCCCGCGAGCATGGCTGCAAGCCGGGTCGGCCGGACCATCTGGCCGGACTTCAGAGGTTGCATTCCACGGCTTGGAGTCTCGTCCAGTAAAGAATTTCTTCGCCGGGTATCAGGAATTTGACGAGGCCGTGAGCCAGGTCCTGCTCCCATAGAGGCACCTCGACGCCCGGGGGCAGCCTGCGCGCGCTTCCGCGGGACTCCAGGTCCTTAAGCGCGGCATTGTTTCCGGCTTGCCGCAGGCCTTCGGCCTGAACCAGAAGCTCATATGATTGAGCCATCATGTACCCGGATGCGGTCAAACATCTGTTTTGGGAGATGATGGCTTCCTGTGCTCGCTCCTGGGCCGGAGTCAGGGGTGGCGGAGTGGGTTCGGTTTTTGTCTGGGTTGTCGAGGCGGGCTTGGCGACAGGAAGCTTTGGGGCGGCCTGAGCCGGTTTCGAGGCAGGAGCGCCTGCCGGGGCAAGCGGGGCCGGCGCTGCGGGTTCCGGGGTCGCCAGGTGTGTGTCTGCCGGCATGGCTGCCTTGGGTGTCTCCACAGCTTCGTGCGGGTGCTTTTGCGGCATGCTGGATACGGCCAGCAGCACTCCAAGCAGACCCAGGCAAGCACAGCAAGCCACTGCCAGAGGCTTTGTGCGACGGCCTGGGGACAACCAGAACAGGATCACGGAAGGCTTGCGCAGTCCGAGAATGATTCCGAGCAGGGCAAGAATGCCGAGCATCCAGCCGAGCAGGTGCAGGTAGATCATGGCTCACCCTGAAGCAATATAGTGGAATGAATGCGTATGGTTCAGAAGTGGCTATAGCAAAAACAGACTTGCCGCAAGCTGGCGGCAAGCCCTGGCGGGCGGTCTGGTTGGCAGGATCATACCATGCACGGAATGCATCGTGCGCAGGCGGCCGGCAACCGCCGTCTTTCGGCGCCGTGGCAACGAGGCCGGGCGCTCCAGGCAAAAGCTGCGCGCACATGGATTGGGGGAGGAGAGCAAGCTGCTGTTACGGGTCGATGAGGCCGCGTTTGTGCTGAATATCAGCGAGAGTGAGGTGAGGAATTACGTGGATGAGGGGAGGCTGGAGGCGCATCCGGAGCCGCCGCTCAGAATAACAGTAGAAAGTGTAAAAAGTAATATAATACCATGCACTAACTCAATGAGCTGATATTGATTAGCTTAGCGTATGGTTCTCACTTCCCTCACGTTAGACGCGAAAAGGTCCGGGTGGATTTAGAATTCGAAGCTGATGATCTAATTCGCCCGTCAATACACCGACGCTTGACGTTTTTCACGCTTGCCGCGTACATTCTGGCACGAGGTGTCAAGTATGTACGCACTGTTACGCTTCAAACGGACAACCGATCTACCTCTTCCGCTCATGCTGTGCCGCGTACAAGCCGGATTCCCTTCGCCGGCGGACGACTACGTGGAGCAGACGCTCGACCTGAATGAACATCTCGTGCGCAACCCGCCAGCCACGTACTTTGTGCGCGCGGCCGGAGACTCCATGGAAGGGGCTGGCATCCGCGCGGGCGATCTGCTCGTGGTGGATCGCTCCATTGATCCGCGCCCAGGCCTCATCGTCATCGCCTCGGTGCAGGGCGAGTACACGGTCAAGCTCCTGGAGCGCCAAGCCGGCCGACTGTGGCTGGCACCGGCCAATCCACGCTACGCGGCCATCGAGATCACACCGGACTCGGACCTGGAGATTTGGGGCGTGGTGACGCACGTCATCCACCGCACCCTGCCGGAGGCTGGCCATGCCCGTGTACGCCCTGGCTGATTGCAATTCGTTCTACGCCTCGTGCGAAAAAGCCTTCAACCCACGGATCAAGAACCGGCCCGTGGTCGTGCTCTCCAACAACGACGGCTGCGTTGTCGCTCGCTCGGCCGAGGCGAAAGCCCTGGGCATTCCCATGGGTGCGCCGGCCTTCAAGCACGAGGCGCTGTTCAAGGCCAACAACGTGGCCGTGTTTTCCTCGAACTATGCGCTCTACGGCGACATGTCGGCGCGGGTCATGCGCACCATGGCCGACATGGTGCCGGCCTGCGAGGTCTACTCCATCGACGAGTCCTTCCTGCGCCTGGACGGTCTGCGCGGTGACATGACCGCCTTCTGCGGCAAGATCCGTGAGCGGGTGCTGCGCTGGACCGGCATCCCGGTCTCCTTTGGCATCGCCGAGACCAAGACGCTGGCCAAGGCCGCCAACAAACTGGCCAAGAAGGGCGGAACAGGCGGCGTGTTCGATCTGCGCGGGCCGGACGCGGACGAGTGGCTGGCCCGTCTCGACGTGGGAGACGTGTGGGGCGTCGGGCCCCAGTATGCCAAGCTGCTGCAAAGCAGGCGCATCCGCACGGCCCTGGACCTCAAGCAGGCTGACCGCGTCTGGATTCGCAAGCACATGACCGTGCAGGGGCTGCAGACAGTCCTGGAGCTGAACGGCCAGCCGTGCATCCCCATGGAGCAGGCGCCACCGCCAAAGAAGGCAATTTGCTGCTCGCGGAGCTTCGGGGCCTACGTGCGCAACCTGGAGGGGCTGCGCGAGGCCGTGGCCAGCTACGCGACACGCGCGGCCGAGAAGCTGCGCGGCCAGGATTCGGTGTGCAGCATCGTGCAGGTCTTTATCCGCACTAACCCGTTCAAGCCCGAGCATCGTCAGCATGCGGAGCTGGCCCAGGCCACGCTGCCCGTTGCCTCGGACTATACGCCGGATCTGCTGCGGACAGCCCTTGGCATCCTGGAGCGCCTGTTCCGCGAGGGCCACGCCTACCAGAAAGCCGGCGTGCTCCTGGCCGGCATTGAGCCCAAGGGCAGCCGGCAGCTCTCACTCATTGCGCCGCAGCCCAAGGATGAGGCAAAGCGCGGCAAAGCCATGGCCGTGCTCGACGCGGCCAACCGCAGGTATGGTCGGGGTGCGCTAGTCTACGCGGCCGGAGGGATCGAGCCTGAGTGGGGCATGAAGAGAGAGAAGCTGTCGCCGGCGTACACTACGCGGTGGGATCAGTTGCTGGAGGTCAGGGGGTAAGCATTGAGGGAACCATGCGAAAAGCATTTCTTCTCCACTGTCGAGAGCAGATTGCTTTTAAGACGTCCGCTCCGGCGTCGACGGCGCAAGTGAATTGCGCCTACGCCTACGCGGCGGCAAGCCATGCCGACGCATGGCTTGCAGAGCATTTTCAAAAGCAAAATGCTCTAGGATAGCTTTTATCTCGCATCATCTCCTTTGTTTTGTCTCCTCTTCCGACCATAATGTGCATTCCTCCCTACTTGCATTGCCAGTGTTGCGTCCTCGTCGGCCCGCAGCCCGAGGGGGTTGTGGACAGGCTCATCAAGCTCAAGGCTGGGAGCAAATGGATTGGGGCAGGGGAGTTTTATGCGGACAGGGGCCCTGGGGGGAGAGGATCCGGGAGAGGACAGCGCCCTCTCCCGGTTAGCTAGTACAATGCGCTATTCGCCGTGGCAGCCGTGGTGGCCATGCTCGAGGCAGACTTCCTGGCGATCCTGGAGCTTGCCGTCGAGGTAGGCCTGGACCGCATTGCGTACAGGTCCGGAAGCACCGCGCACGACCTGTATGCCGCTCTGCTGAAGCCGGACGACTGCGCCCTCGCCCATGTTCCCGGCCACGAGAATCGTGACGCCCATCTGCACGAGCACCGGGATGATGTTCGACTTGCAGCCGCAGCCGGGAGGAGGCGTGAGCTTTTCCTCATCGGTGATGGCCTTTCCGTCATCGATGCTGAAGATGGTGAAGGCCTCGCAGTGGCCGAAGTGCTCATCGACCATCCCGCCACGGGATGGAACTGCTATCTTGATCATGATCGATCTCCTGCTCGGTTATGTCCTGGTGGGCAGCTCAGTTCCACATAGAAAGTCTTCGCCGGCGCTGCCAGAAACCATGCGGAGAAGTTGCCATTAGCATTAAATCGTCATGCAGGCCAAGGAGATCATTCTGAACTTAAACGGTAGGATTAAAATAGTCATGGCGGTTTGGGGGGCTACCGCTACAGAAATGAGTGACCGCAGATCTTGTCAAGGTCCTCCATCATCTAGAGCAGATTGCTTTTAAAGCATTTTGCATTTCAGACGCTCCCTTCGGCGTTGACGGCGGAATTGCATTCCGCCTACGCCTGCGGGGCGGCACGCCATGCCCACGCATGGCGTGCAGAGCATTTTCAAAAGCAAAATGCTCTAGATGGAGCTATAATCTTCTCTGAAATTTCCGCGATAGTACACAGGCAGAGGCGCTGCCGAGTTTGTTTTGAATCACGGCACAGGTAGTCTTGCATCCGGAACAGCAGGTGATAAGAAAGAAAGTGGCAAAAGTTCCAGTGCAAAAGGACATGTTCCAAGGAATTGTCCACTAAAGCAGATTGCATTTGAAATGGGGGGTCCAGGGGAATCATTTCCCTGGTGGGAGGGTCTGGGAGGGCAAAGCCCTGCCCAGTTTTTGCCAGCTCTTGCGCAAAACGCTTTAAAACAACTGCCAATGAATGAACGTCCCAGGGAGCTATCCCCCTGGCGGGTTGATTCCAGGAGGGCAAGGCCTCCGCGGTGCGGCGAGCCTGCGGCTCCTTGCTGACCAGAGCCGCGAGCCTCGCCAGAGCGACCGCATCCGAGTGGGTATTGTTTTCCAGGAAAATGGATCAGCCAGCAGCCTCCATGGCCTGCTTTTCCAGCTCGGCCTTGAAGGATGGCTCAAGCTTCATCTGCCGTGCAAGCTCATCCAGATAGGAGCGCTCCATGAAATTTTGCTCATCCACCATCAGCAAGCTTGCCAGATACATCTCGGCGGCGATTTCCGGGGTAGTGGCGGACTTTGCGATTTCTGCGGGATCCAGCGGCTTGTGCAGTTCCTTGTCGAACCAGCTTTGAACTTCCTGGTCGCCGGTCAGCCCGGTTACTTCCTCATGGATCAATTGACGCTCACGATCATCGATATGACCATCCGCCTTGGCGGCTCCGATGAGGGCGCGAAGGACAGCCTTGCTGTGCAATTCGGCTTCCGGAGCAGGCAGGCGATCCGCCGTTTGTGGTTGAACTTGAGGAGTTGCAGCTTTGTTTTGCTGCTGCCAGTTGTTGAAAGCCTTGTAGGCAATGACGCCGAGGGCAGCCAAGCCGCCATAAGTGATGACCTTGCCCCCCATTTTGCGCGCCATTTTGTTGCCCATCAGCAGACCTATTGTGCTGGCCGCCAATGCACCTCCTCCAGCGCCGGAGATCAGGTTGCCCAACTGGCTGCCTTGACCGGCTCTGGCAGTGGCTTTCCCGCCAGCCTGTTTTTGCATCAGATCCTGGCCGGATTTGAGTAGCTTATCGAGTAACCCTCGTGTTTCCATATTATCTCTCGATATATTGAAGTGATATAGAACCTATAGTCATTTTATTTTGCTAGCAGGAGCTAGGGTTGCAGTCAAATTATTAAAGGACAAGGTCGCTGGAGAGCGAATACAGGGATAGCCATTACAGAACAGGAAGGGATACGCCGCTCCTGTTCAAGCTGGTATAATACAAGGATATTACTGGGCTTGATCGAGGTATACTCTATTTATACCCACCGCATCAGCAGGCTTGCAAATTAGTTATAAATCCGTGGACACCAGTTGCGATGGATCAATGGCCTATAGAAAGGAATGTTTTAGAGCATTTTGCTTTTGAAAATGCTCTGCAAGCCATACGTCGGCATGGCTTGCCGCCCCGCAGGCGTAGGCGGAATGCAATTCTGCCGTCAACGCCGAAGGGAGCGTCTGAAATGCAAATTGCTTTAGATCAGGCTGCTTACGGCTCAATCTCAGCGCTATAGGTGGTAGTAAGCGGCCAGCATGGAAGGGTTCATTTTCATCTTCGCCTTTATTAAAATTATGCTTAATGTTTGTTCAATTCTCCATGGAGCGTTATGGCCGATAAGAAATCTTCTTTCGTAGCAACGCCACTGCACAGAGCCCGTTTCGGCTTGCCCAGGTGGTCCAACTGGTCCCTGCGCAGGAAGGGTTATGTCGTGCTCCTCCTGCCTCTCCTGGCCATGGTTCTCGCCGTTTGGCTCTTTCATGCAACTCAGGTCCGGGAATCCGAGGCCTTTCGGCTGGTGGTGCATACGAATGACGTGCTGTCCAGCATAAACCGTATAGAGACCGCGCTTCTGCGGGCCGAGAGCGACCTGCGAGCCTTCGCCCTGAGTGGCGATCAGCAGCACATGCAGACCTACCGGCACATCAAACGCATGATGGACCTGCACTTGCGCGACATCCACATGCTGGTGAGCGATAACCCGGTTCAGCTCCGACATGCGGCGGAACTCAAGCCTCTTGTGGCCGAGCGGCTCAGGTTGCTGGCCCGGCTTGAGGAGCGCCCCGAGCACTTGCGGCTGTGGGAACTCGTGGAAAAGAGCAGTCGGGCCATGGCCGCTGTTACCGGACAAATCGAGACCATGCGTAGCGAGGAGCAGGCCCTGCTTACCTTGCGCCGCATGCGCCTGGAGCGGATCCGCCAGTGGGAGCGTCCGTTCAGCTTGGCTGTCCTGGTTCTGGGCCTGGGCGGCGGCGCCTTGGGCATGTTCCTGTTCACCAGCGGGCTTACGCGGCGGCTGCGTGGCTTGGAGGAGAGCGCCGGCAGGCTTGAGCGAGGAGTCGCCCTGGAGGAGCCAAGTCCGGCGCGTGACGAGATCGGCAGGCTTGCGGGCCATTTCGGCAATGCCGCCAGGCGCATCCAGCAGCGCGAGGCCGAGCTCCAGCAGGCCAGGAATGAGGCCGAAAAGCGAGCGGCCGAAGCCGAGGAAGGGCGTCGCACGCTGGAGGCGATCATGGAATACTTGCCCGAGGGCCTGGTCATTGCCGACGCCCCGGATGTCCACATCCGCATGGCCAGCCGCTACGCCCTGGAGTTTTCCGGCGGTGAGCAGGCGAAGCTGATCGGCATTCCCGAGGTGCTGCACTCCTCGCGCTGGAAGATATTCGACGCAGATTGCCAGATGCCCATGGATCCGCGGGAGCTCCCGCTTACCAAGGCAGTCCGCGAGGGCCGGGTCGTCGAGGGCGGCAGTAACTGCATGGAGGACAAGAGCGGCAGGCGGCTGCCCATGCACGTCAACGCCGGACCCATCCGCGACAGACAGGGCAACGTCATCGGCGGCATCGTGGTTTTCCGGGATATCAGCGACATCAGGCAAGCCGAAGAGGCCCTGCGCAGGAGCGAGGGGCAATTGCGCCTGTTCGTGGAAAACGCTCCGGTGGCCATCGCCATGTTCGACACGCAGATGCGCTATATAGAGGCCAGCCAGAGGTGGCTGAACGAGTTCAATCTCGTCAGGCAGGGGCTGCGTGGCCGCAGCCATTACGAAACCTTCCCCGAACTGCCCGAGCATTGGAAACAGGTGCACCGCAGGAGCCTGGCCGGCGCGGTGGAAGGCGCCGATGCCGAGCGCTTCGAGCGGGCGGACGGCTCGCTGCAATGGATTCGCTGGGAAACGCGTCCCTGGTATACGGCTCCGGGCGTCATAGGCGGCATAATCATCTTCACCGAAGACGTGACGCAGGCTGTGCAGGCCCAGGAAGCGCTTCGCCAGGCCAAGCAGGAGGCTGATACGGCGAGCAAGGCCAAGAGCGAGTTTCTGGCCAACATGAGCCACGAAATCAGAACGCCCATGAACGGCATCATGGGCATGATCGAGCTGGCGCTCTTGAAAGACCCCTCATCCCCGGCCCGCGGCAATCTGGAGCTGGCCCAGAAGTCAGCGCACCATCTGCTCGACATCATCAACGACATACTCGATCTCTCAAAGGTCGAGGCCGGCAAACTGGAGCTGAAGTCCCGCCCCCTGGTCCTGCGGCGGGTAGTGGAGGATGTGGTCGGGACGCTCTCCCTCGCTGCCAGCCGCAAAGGTGTTTCAATGCACCACTTCATCGAATCCGATGTGCCTGAGCGTCTCATGGGCGACGAGGTGCGCCTGCGGCAGGTGCTCATGAATCTGGTGGGCAACGCCGTGAAGTTCACCCATGAAGGACGCATCCTGGTTAACGTGGAGATCGTGCGGCAGACGGATGGAGGTCGCATTTGTCTGCGTTTCACCGTGAGCGACACGGGCATCGGCATTCCAGAGGAGCGCTTAGGGGACATTTTCGAGAGTTTCAGTCAGGCCAACATCGAAACGCAGACCAAATACGGCGGCACAGGCCTTGGGCTGACCATCAGCAAACTGCTCGTGGAGCTGATGGGCGGCGAGGTAAGCGTGCGGAGCACACCAGGGCATGGCTCGATCTTCACATTCACGGCCCTGTTCGGGCCGGTGAGCACTGACCAACCGCAGGCGGAGGCTGGAGCCGAGGTAGCGGTCAAGGCGGCGCGGAGCCTGCGCATCCTTCTGGCCGAGGATAATCCCATCAATCAGCTCGTGGCCCAGGAACTGTTGGAGAGTCGCGGACACAGCGTGACGGTTGTCGAAAACGGCCTGGCGGCTCTGGATGCGCTCTCCCTCAAGACATTCGATCTCGTGCTCATGGACGTGCGCATGCCCGAGATGGGAGGCGAGGAGGCCACCCGGCGCATCCGCGCGGGCGAGATCGCTGGCGTTGACTCCGGCATCCCGATCATCGCCCTGACCGCCTATGCCCTCGAGGGCGACCGAGAGCGCTTCCTGGCTGCGGGGATGACTGATTACCTGGCCAAGCCAATTACCTTGGAGGAATTGGACAGGGTCCTTGAAAGAATCGGAATGGAATGACGGCCTGCGTGGCGGTCAGCGGGGGCAGGCAGCAACATGGCAATCGAGCTGCGGCCTCCGCCCGCCGCGTAGGCCGCCTGGAGCCTGTTAACTCTATTTGTCATTGTCTAATCTCTGGCTAGCTTGTTGGTATGCAAATAACCAGAGAGCAGTATCTACGCATCGCGGATAGCTTCCCTCGGCAGCGGGGCAATGTCTCTCTAGACAACCTGCAAGTTATTAACGCCATCTTGTATGTTCTAGAGCAGATTGCTTTTAAGACGCCCGCTCCGGCGTTGACGGCGCAAGTGAATTGCGCCTGCGCCTGCGCGGCTGCAAGCTATGCCGACGCATGGCTTGCAGAGCATTTTCAAAAGCAAAATGCTCTAGAACAGGGTTGCAAGTGGCGCGGATTGCCTAAGCACTTTGGAAACTGGCACTCCATATATACTCGCATGAATCGTTGGAGCAAAAGCGGTGTTCTAGATAGAATATTTACGCGGCTCCAGGAAGAGCAGATGATCTCAATCAAAGTCACTACGGCATCCCTGGACAGCACAAGCGTCAAGGTGCATCCAGATGGCACGGGTGCTTTAAAAAAACAGGACCGCAGGCAATCGGCAAATCCAGAGGAGGATGGACAACCAAGATTCATATGGTTGCCGCGACTGCTCGGTGGCCGTTGATCTTTGGCTTGTCCCCCGGCAATGCAGGCGATGCCCCGCAAGGCCGGTGGCTACTGACAATGCTGGGCGGCCCGCCGACTGACTCATGCCCCTTGCTCATGGATGGAGCATACGAGGGCAATGAAACAAGAGCCTTGAGCCGGGATCTGGGTTTTGTTCCCGTGGTTCCTCCAAGTCCCAATCGCTTGGAACCCTGGGAATATGACAAAGAGCTGTACAAAAAGCGCAACGAGATAGAGCTCGATGTCATATACCTTGGCTTTCTCACCTTGGCACTGATTGTAGAAGCGCTCAGGTAGCGTTAACGGGCCCTAGATCATTGCGTTTTGCTTTCTCGTGGAATAACGAGAGATGGTCTGGGGTCTTTCTCCAGAGCAGGTAGAATTTATTAAATGCAATGCGTTTGAATCAAAAATATTACCAAGGGAAGTAAACTCACTAAAAGGAAAGGCCCTATGGACGAAGATCTTCCCATCATGATGAATAATAGGATAGCTTTCACGCCGTGATTCTCTATTATTGATTTCTAATGTGAAATTAGAATTTTTTGTGGTTGCAGTAAGAATAGATGTGCATTCGGCGAATTCAGAATCGTTAATTGAGTGCTTCGTTGCGGCGCGGATTGCTGGGCCGAGGGGCCAGTATTGATATAGGCTCCAGCGTGCTGGTGCTATAATTTTCATGAGCTCGCCTAGTTCAAGCATGTTATTAGCATTCAGTGCCGAGACTACTGTATTGATCTTCAATCGATCTCGTAATTTGCTAAGCCATTTAACGCGCCGACAGACTAAATCAAAGTGATTTGGAGAGTTGCGCATTTGACCATGGATTTGTGATTTGGAACCTTCCAGCGGGAGACCAATTAAATCTACTGCTTCTTCAATAAGACTTAGGTTGGTCGCCGATTGACGCAGATTTCTTCCGTTTGTATCCACATGAACGAATAAGCCCGATGAATTTGCGTGTCTAAGTGCATCAGATATAAACGGGTATTGGAATGGATCTCCACCTCCAATGGTGATGCTATTGAAACCAAGTTCGGCAATTCTACTGATGATCCGGTTAACCATTACAAGAGTTGGAGGGGGAGTCCCGAATGGTACATAGCACCAGTCACAGGACATTGCACACTTATGTGTAAAGTTTAAGACTGCTCTAGATGGACGCATATCTACAGAAGGCTATAGATTGACACATTTGAAACCACTATCTTGACTTGAGAATAGGTAGGTTTGGAGGAAGATAGTTCTTAGATTTTGCAATCCACTCTTCAAATGTAATACTTGCTCGCCAAAGTGTCTCGAAATGAGACCTGAAAAGGCGATATAATCCCACACCTTTTTCTGGGTTCGACGGCTTAATGCGAAGCGAGAAGCAACGATTTTCAATACGATCTTCGATTACGCCGACGTGATATGGATCAAAATACAAAAATTCATTTGTTGCAAAGACTGTAGCATTCATTCCGTTTTGAACAAATCTTATTTCAAGTGAGGAAAACTTATTTTGTAATTTTATGATATTTGCTAGATTCAATTTGGAATCTAATAGTTCACCTGCAACGTTGATTTGATTTCTGAAGCGCTTCTCATTAGAATATGGATCCAAAAGTACGACACGGAACTCAACACCATTATTCAATTTATTCTCGATAAATGACCAGTGACGGTATATCGAGGGATCTAAAAATGATGCGCCAGAGTTTGCGCAGAGCCAAAGAATGCTAGCATTTTCAATATCGTGTTGTGTCTTTTTGTTTCTTAATTCTTGATCCTCTGAATCCTGCATATTGAAGTACTCGCATACTCCATACTTCTCGGCAGATAATGCCATTTTTGATGCCATATCATCCCTGGCTAAGAGATCGCGAGCACCGGGAAGGGTTGCAAAGACCTTTGTGATGGTAAATAGGGCTATCGCAAATATAGAGATGGCAATAAACCAAGGCCACTCGTTCTTTTGGCTTAAGTATGCGCAGGCTGTTGCAGCAACAAAGAGAAGCACTTCTACGATGACGAGTGTCCAATGTATTAGGCGTCGGTTTGAGTGTGCCATCTATTGACTATCCTTTAATGAAATCCATAATGAAAATCTTGCGAGCGTATACGGAGTTAAATGGGCATCGGGCCTAAGGTGAGTATCGATCGACGATTGCAAGCGACCCGATCGCCTGTGAAGTTATATGTATATATTCTCAAAGCTCCATCCGCTGGCGTGAGCAATGCAGCCAACGCCTTTTATCCTACGAATTTTAACGACAAAACGTGTTTCAATATTTTTGTGTGTGCTCATAAGCTTAGAGTGCTTAATGCATATGGAATACAAACAACTCAGTCAAGGAAACGGCAGATCAGGTTTTCCGAAGAGCTTGAAATTATATCATGAGCCGGTCAGACACAAAAAGGAGATAGGGATTCCTAGTCAGTTTGTGACTTTGGGAGATTATGAAACCAGTTCTAGGTTAGTCCTTCACCAGTTGCCGCGTCCAGGCTGAGGAGAGCTTCGTCCTGCTGCGAGGACGGCGGGATCACGACCATCTGATGGCGACCCGGCACTTGGCCAGCCGGTCCGGGCCGATTTTGGATGTGCCAGGAGCGGTGTAGTCGTCGGCGTTGCTGATGCCCTGAATGGGGTCACGCCGGCCGAGTTCGCGCGGAGCTGGCCTCAGGCCGCTTCCTTGGCCCGCGTATAGGCCTCGTCTCCCGCTTCTTCTCGTCCATAGGCCTGTCCAGAAGCCTGCCCATAGGCCGCTACTCCCGCCAGCTCGGGGTCCCATTCGCAGCAGGCCGGGGCCTGCCTGATCTCTCCCGCGATGATGCGCACGTCCTCGGGCCGTTCGCCGTGGGCCACGATGTCAGCGGCCTCGCGCTCGGCCCGGGCCATGTCGGGGCAGTTGATCTCGTCGAACCATCCGCCGTAGGGGCCGCGTATCTGCACGATGATGGTCATGGCCTACCAGTTCCTGCCCATGAGCCAAGTCACGACAGCCAGAACCATGGCCCAGGCAATCGCCCCCCAGGGGATTCGCCTGATCCTGCGGTTCGGCCTGGGGTTGGCGTCGGCCAGCGGCATGGCCTGCAGTTCCTGCTGCTCCAGGGCGCTTCCTGTGTAGAGCATGGCTACCTCCAACAAGTTGCGAGGACGATCGCGGCAACAAAGGCTGCCACGAAGGCCAGGGCGTACAGGGCTGCCGCGACGTTCAATTCCGGGTCTGTTTTGCGCATGGCTGTCCTCCTGTGCGCAGCGTGCGTTGTCTGCGCCGAAAACGCCGCAGTCCGGCGCTTTGGCGGGGCCCCGAGGAGCCTATCGACCCCTCGGGGGCGGTTGAAATGAATGTGCGGACTCGATTCTGCCGCGGCGGGCCTGCCAGCTTTCATCATTACGGCCCCCTGGCTGGCCTCGGGGGGTGGAGGCGAGCAGCTGGTCGGCATTTACGGAGCGGCCGGCCGAGCCTTGCCCAGCCGAGCCTTGCGATGATGAACCGCGTATGGTCCTGCCGCTCCTTACGCTCCGGGCGCTCCGGGCACGTGGGCAAATCGGCGATCCAGCCTCCAGGGCACGGGCGAGGAAAGGACCTTCGCCCGGCCTCATAGAGCAGATTGCTTTTAAGACGCCCGCTCCGGCGTTCACGGCGCAAGTGAATTGCGCCTACGCCTACGCGGGCGGCAAGTCATGCCGACGCATGGCTTGCAGAGCATTTTCAAAAGCAAATGCTCTAATGTGGGGGGGGTAGCGGACCCGCCGGCGCAACGGGGGCGCTCCTGGAGGCTGGATCAGCTCCGATCTGCCAAAGAACCTCTGCTTCTCCACCCGGTCCCGCCCTTTGCTTCGACTTCTCCGTTCGTGGCTTGCTGGGGATCATCAGACCCTTGTCCAGGTCGCCCTACTGGGCCGAGGGGTTTGCGCTATCTGCGGTACCGGGCTATTGCCGCCGCCCCTCTCTCCCTACTTGCCGGCCGTGGCGCGGAATGTTCGGGCGTGGGGTGCGTCGCTTTGTGGCCACATTCTATTCAAATTCGAATGGTAAAGTCAAGAATTGAAAACTAAATTTGTATATAATAAAACGACTCGCAACGCGAATCGGACATCCCGAATTTGCAGACCCTACTCGATATGGAACAGCCGGTGCATATTCACGCCAGCTTATGCGTAAGGGAGTGTTGGCCCATTCAAGGAGGAGAAGCGACGTGTCTATTCTATGCGACCCGAGGGCTGGGAGGGCAATCTACAATGTCACTAGTAACGGCCTGGAGCTGGCCGAATCAGACGATACTTTTTGCGCGTTGATGGGGTGGTCGCGAGAAGAGTTGGCCAGCATGGACCTGAGGGAGTATCGGTTTGCCATGGATGACAGGCAGGACAACAATCCCGGAATGCGGCTGGAGCATTCCTCAGGCACGGTGATCATGCCGAGGGCGGCGGGCGGGCTTAGTGAACTGGCTTACGAATCCATATGCTACGAGTCGGAGGATGGGAGAAAGCTGTTTATTGCAGCGCAGTACGCGTCACTTCTTTGTCATATCACTCCATGAGTAGACCACGCGCCCGACTATGGCGCGGCCGAAGTCCCCATCGTAGTCAGCCGTCAGGTCTATGATGTCCGGCGGGTACTCGGGGTTTTCCGAGTACAGGACCAGCATGGTGTGCCCGGCCCTGGACTGGACCCGCACCCGCTTGACGGCCAGGCCGTCGTGCGGATCACGGACCAGGAAGACGTTGCCGTGCGGAGAATCGGGCACGGTGATGTCATCCCTGTCGATGACGATGTAATCGCCCGGGTGCAGCACGGGAGTCATGCTTCGCTGGTTGTGGCCGATCTTGCTGGCCACGAGGTTTCTGCGGGTCATCAGGGCTGGGATGTGTCTCCACAGGAGCACCCAGCCCTGTATGCTGTCCTCGGGCACAAGGCCGGGCCCGGCGGCAACGTCTTCCGAGGTGAGCGGGATGGCCCGGTAGTCCTCGGCCTTGGGCGTTACCCTGAGCGCAGCCGAAGCCGTTCTCGCTACTTCATAGTCTATGAAAACCACTTCCTGCGCCGTGTCTTTGACCTGGTCCGGCCAGATCAAGCGCACTCCAAGCTTGTCCAGCAGCTCCGCAACGAAGTCCGCCGCCGGAACGGAGCCGGTGCCCAGCAGGCGGGAGATCTTTGGCTGCTGACTGGCCATGCCAAGCTCGCGGCACATTGCGGTCGGGCTGCCGTAACGATTCTTGGCTATCCGCTCCACGCCGCGCCTGATCTCATCATAGAGCCCCATTGGGTCCCCCCTGTTTATGCTTAAAAGGCTTAGCCGGTTTATGCGAATTTGTCTTAATCATATTCGTATGATTAATCTTGAAATAGTATGCATATTTGATTATAGTGTTTGCATGTCAGAATTTAACGGGCTCCGCGAGCTTCTCAAGCTCAATAATTTCAGTCAGGCCGAATTTGGAACACGGATTGGCCGTTCGCAGTCATTCGTGAGTCGGTTCTGTCGCTATGCGAATATGGATATGCCATACAAGATCCATGAGCGCGCAGCAAGGGCTGTTCTGGACGTGAGCAGCCCGTTGAAAAAAGGGCTGTGCGGGCCAGGAAGGCCCGCCGGATGCGCAGCATCCGTGAGCAATGCTTGAGCTTTGCTCAAGTATTGCGGATTTGGAAAAGTCCAGGACGGACTTTTCAACCGTCTGTTCGGCATAAAGCGGCTTCTCGGGCGGACCGGCGCGCAGCCCAGGAGCGCCGCGAGCACGAGCGCAGGGCGGAGGAGAAAAGGGAGGTGGCCTGGCAATGTCTCGCTGGGCGTTACTTGCCGTAAGTTTTAAGGATTCTCGTGAGCTCGGCAACCTGTGCGGAGAAAGGCTCCATGGGGAGAGCGAAGCCGCCGCAAGGGCAGGGGAATGGGCCGTTGGCGCCGGGATCCTTAAGCACTAGTTCCCTGCGCGTGCGGCATGCGGGGCATGTGTACTCGCAGGCGATTTCAAGATCGTCGGTAAGGCCGAACTCGGCATCCGGCAGCCCTGCATCGAAGCCTTGCGACATGGTTTTTCTCCTCAACGTAACAGTGAGTCGGCGTGCATGGCCCGTCTACCACAAGAGGATTCTACCGGCAATGCGGTCAGCCATCGGCCGTGGTGCTTGGCCGGAAGGAGAGGATAGAATGAACGGCAGCGCACCTTTCGAGTTCCAGGGCCATCTAGAGCATTTTGCTTTTGAAAATGCTCCGCAAACCATGCGTCGGCATGGCGTGCCGCCGCGCAGGCGCAGGCGCAATTCACTTGCGCCGTCAACGCCGGAGCGGGCGTCTTTAAAGCAATCTGCTCTGTTTGAATGAACCGCTGGGGTAAGCTGCCGTGAACACGGATATTCGCATAGCCGTCTCCTTTTTGGGCCATCGCAAGCGCAAGAAGCTGCGCATGCTGCTTGGTGTCGGCTCAACGGATTGCCTGCTGGACCTCTGGATCCAGACGGCAATGAACCATTCTGACGGCGTTCTGCGCGGAATGGATGAAGTGGACATCGCGCTTGAAGCCGGCTGGGAGGGCGACCCCGGGCAGTTCGTGGAAGCCATGCGCACGGCCGGCTTTCTGGACCTGACGGAAGAGGGCTGGAAGCTGCACGACTGGGAGGAGCATCAGCCGTGGGTGACCAAGGCCGAAGAGCGCACTGCCCAAGCCAGGAAAGCTGCTGATGCGCGCTGGGCAAAGGTCCGGCAAGCCGCGCCGGGATACGCGCCAGGATCTGAGCCGGAATCTGAGCCAGAATCTGAGCCAGAATCTGAGAAAGATGCCGGGCCCAGGCCCTGCGCAGGCGAAGGGCATGCGCGCGGCATGCTCTCGGCAGGCCCGCAGCAATGCCCCTTTCCTCTCCTTTCCTCTCCTGAAGAAGAAAAGACGGAAGAGGAAGACTCACTTCGTTCGTCTTCCCGCGCGGAACTCCCGGCGGACCCCAGGCCGGAGGACTCCCGGACTGGGCTGACTGGCCGGACTGGGCGGACCGGGCTTGTGGCCATGGTCTGCACACTGCCCTTGAACGACGGGTCCGAGCACGAGATACGCCGCGATTTCGTTGAGCAGATGGCGCGCCTCTATCCGGCCGTGGATGTGATCCAGGAGCTCAAGCGCATGAAGGGCTGGCTCATCGGGAATCCCAAGAACCGCAAGACCAGGCGCGGCATCGCGAAGTTCGTCACCTCCTGGCTCGACCGCGAGCAGAACAAAGCCCGGGCGAGCCCCGGGTCTCTGCTTGCGGCGAAGCAGCCCGTACCTGGAACCTACGCACAAGCCCAGGACGCGGAGAAGCGCGCGACAGCGCTGCGCATCCTGGAAAGGAGCCGACAGCATGGCAACTTGGCAGATCATCGAGGACACGGTGGAGCGGCTCTCGATACTGCAGCGCAACTCCCCGAGCGCGCCTGAGCGGGCCGTCATCGTGGAGGAGTGGGCAGTGACCTTCGGCCATGTGCCGGATGTGGATTTCGCGGCCGCCGCGCGCCGCGCGAGGCTCAAGACGCCGTTCTTCCCCGCCGAGCACGACATTGGCCGCGAACTGCGGCTCATGCGGGATGAGCGCAGGGCCAGAGCGCGGCAGGACTCCCAGCGCAGCGGCCAGGCCCTGCCCATGGGCAGGCCGTCGCCGGAGTACCTGGACAAGGTGCGGCGCAATGTGGCGGCGATCATGGCCAGGGTGCGGGCGAACATGGCTGAGCAGCCCAAGGCCGCACGAAGCGCAAAAGCCTGATGCCGCCTGCGCGCGCCTGCCGGCCGACCAATCGGCTGACCCGTCAGCGGGCATGGCGGGGAGCGTCGAGAACTGAATCACCTCCGGGGCGGGTGATCAGCGCGGATGCCAGTTGGGGCGGATGCCTTTTGGGGATCGCTTGCGAGAGAGAATGGAGAGTTTGTATGAGCCAGATCATCGACATGCTGCTCAAGGTGCTTGGGGCGGGCTACCAGCCCTACCAGGGGCACATCGAGCCGGACGCATACACGAGGCTTACGTGCCAGAACCCGGAGCGCTCGCGCTGGTTCGCCCGCGAACTGCAGTTCATCTGCCTTGGCTGTTCCCGCGCCTGCGCAGTGGTGAACCCGAGCGGCTTCCAGCTGGTCCTGCCGGTGAGCGCGCGCAAGCGGGCCAAGTCCTGCTTCGCCAACCTGCCGCTTGTGTCGGCCGATCAGCTTCTGCGCACCAAGCTGCTGCTGCGCGTGGACGAGGCAGCCTTCGTGCTGAACATCAGCGAACGGGAGATCCGCAACTACGTGGATGAGGGCAAGCTCACGGCCCATCCGGACGCGCCGCTGCGCGTCACGGCCGACAGCGTGCGGCTGTGCCTGCGGGGCAGGGCGGCGTGAGGGGGCAGCGGCGTACGTCAGCGACGTCTCTCATGATCGAGGTTTCCTGATTTGCGGTGCAGGACAAAGGGGTGATGTATCGATATGGGCAAAAAGCGATCGGGAAATGGGTGAGAGCGTTGTTGGGGGATTGGGTTGTATGTATTCAAATGTGCAAATCGTTGACTCCTTGATAGCCTGTTTGATAACCAGTCCAAATTCCTGAATCAACCAGCCTCCATCGGAGCAATTGATGGCGAATTACAAAGATCTCCAGATCAATAGCGAGCTCATTCCTATAAAGTTGAAAGAGTATGCTGATGGTGGTGCGGTTACAATTAGTCGGAAAAATACAGCAACTCATTATGCCTTCTTAAAAGATGGCAAAAAGGTTCTGCTAATAGTTCACGTCAAGAACTCTGGCAAAGTTACGCTCCAACCATCCGGGGCTGATATGCCGGCAGCTGAACAAGCTGCCCAGTTCATTGCTGATGGCTGCCATAGTATAAAGATCAAGGATTTCAATCTCACACTTAAAGGCTACACTGCAGGCAAGTTTTCTCTCCTTGTAGATTATTTGGTCGAGGAATGCGGAGCGTCCATAATCGACCATAGAGAGGATGATGGTAAGATATCTCGTAGGGTGCAAGGCAGACAGGGGGATAAGCTCATGTGCACCCTCTATGCTAATGGAACCCTCTTGGTGCAAGGAGCTCCAGTTGTACTCGCGTGGGAATTGCTCACGTTTTTGGTTGAAGATGATAAAATCACTGAAGCGGAAATGCTCGGTTACTTGGGCGATGTTTTCGGCACCAAGGCCACGCCACAAGAAGCTCAAGAAGTGTGTGTGCGGGAATGCGCCAGTGCGTATGCTTTTGCCGGCAGTGACCTGAAGAAGCTGCTAAGTACAGCCATCAGCATGCATGGCATGCCGATAATGGTCGAAGACTATTCCGTCATTTCTTTCCCAGCCCTGAAGGCTCTTGAACTCTTCATGAAGGCCATCGTGTTGAAGGCATGTGACGAGAGATGGAATGATTTTTCAGATAAGTTTGACAAAGTCGCCCAGGCACCCCTAACGTATAAACTTCAATCCGATACTCGACGCCTGCTTTCTTGCCAAAAGACTTGCGATGCCCTGGAGGCATGCTATCCTCATTATAGGGCACATCGGCATGGTACATTCCATGCAGACGGTTTGGATGGGGGAACAAGGATTCTTGAGAATCGAGTCCAAGCATTAGATATATCTCAGAAAGCTCTCGCATTAATTGATTACTACAGCCGAGAATTGTTGGAAAAGCCATGAAACTCTACGAGATGAAGAAGATTCCGAACCCGGATTGTGGTTTCTTGATCTTCTCCCTTTCTCATATCAACCCGCTGGATCAGTTGCAGGAAGTGGAAAACGAACTGAGCCGGGTCAGCTACATCGGTCTAGTGGTCTTTGATCTGCTGATGACTGTCGGCAACACCAGCAACCGATTCATGCAGATGCTCTTTGATGGCCGGAAGCTGGTGCTTCAGTCTGCCAAGAGGGTGGAAGATGCCTGCGAGGATTTGCAGAGCATCTCCGCTGATTTCTACAGGAACAACTTCGACAGTCTCGACACTACCGTTCTGACAAAGCCTGCGCGCTACAAGCTCCGCAAGGGCTTGGCCGTTTAACCCCTCCTCTCCCACGATGTGGCCACCTGCTCGGAGGCCCGCCATCCCGCTCAAAGGCATGGGCGACGCAATCATTCTTGTTATTTTTCGAGGTGCTGGACTTCCATTTCTTCACAAGCCTGGCCGAGGTCAGGGAGATCGCGGCGGGGGATCGGCTTCGGCAGCACAGCGGACAGAGGTCCCATGTGGCATGTAGGGAGCACGCGGAGAGCTTGCTCCGCACGAGTAAATCGCCAGCAACTCGCCGCAGATTTGCACTTTCGATTGGCACTGATTGGCATTGGGGGGGAGCCTCCCCCTGGACTCGGGAAGAACCTTTAACGCCGCTGGAACGTTAGGCAATCCGGCTGGCTTTGCTTCATCCCGACCTGGATGGAGGAAGCCGTGCACTCGTAATCCCGGTTGAAGGAGCAGTCGAAGGATTTGCAGGCGCACAACCCGGCCGGCCTCAATCAGGCCACGGCAAGCAGTGCCAGCGGAACAGCCAGCAGCCTGGGGCCGAACGAGACCACCTGTGCGCCCTGGGCGCCGTTATAGAGCAGGATGCCTCTGACGAACGGCTCTCCAACATCCGCCTGCAGTGCTTGCAGACCCTTGAAATGTGGTGGATGTCGGCCGGCAAGTGGCTGAATTTCAACCACCAGCTGGCTGAAATTCAGCCGCCAAGCGATCACAATTCAGCCATTAATCCCGCGGAGTCATTCCGAATATAGCCGAATATGGCCGAATGTGGCGCGGCGGCATGCTCGCCCGGCCGAGCAGGGCGGCCCGCTACCTGACCCCGCGGCAGGAGAACAGGATCTTGCCCACGACCACCACCGTGTCCAAGGGCAGCGGATCGGCCGCGTCCTGGCGTGCGGGCATGAACATCGGCTTGCCCTGGTGGATGCCCAGGCGGCGCAGGAGCAGCGTGCGGTCGACGCCGATGGCGTAGGTCTCGCCGTGGACCGGCTGGCGTTGGCTCGTGTCCAGGAAGACCATGTTGCCCGGCGCGATCTCCGGCAGCATGTCCTCGCCGGTCACCTCCAGGGCGACCACCTTGGTCCACTCGCCGCGCCTGGCCAGCCAGTCCCGCTCGAAGGCATGGGCGGTGCGCGGCTGGGAGAAGGCGATTTCGTTGCCTTCCGTGAGCCAGGGCAGGATGAGCGGAGGCGAGTACCAGAAGCTGGCCTGGTGCCTGCCGCCCGCCTCGCTGGACCCGTGCACCACGCCGAACGGCGAGGCCCCGGGCGGCAGGAGCATGCTTGCACAGCCGCCCTGGGCGCTGTGGATGACCGCCCTGGCCAGCCCCTCGGCCTCGGCCGCGGCGGTATGCCCGTCTTCCGGGCGCAGCAGCTTGTCGGCGTCGATGCCTTTATGGCGCAGCGTGGTCAGCCAGCTGTCCGGGATGCTGTTGCGCAGCTTGGCCGAGTTGAAGGCCTGCCGCGATATGCCCAGGAAGCGCGCCAGGTCCGGTCCGCTCCTGGCGCCGGTCTCGGCCAGGGCCCTGCGCATGAATACGGCGAAATCGGAAGTCTGTTTCATACCCTGCTACATTGACAAAAAGTATGACATTGCGTCCAGAAGCGACATAAATTTCAAAACACATTGACACATCGCGCCGCAAGCGTATAGACGGCAAGATAAATTGACAAGACATGTTGTCAATAACAGTAAGGCATTAGCCGCGCGAACTAAACATGTTTACCATCCGGAAGCAAGCGAAATGACTGAGCTTGAGCGCCACCTCATGATCGAGCGCTACCTCGTGGAGAACAGGACGTCGCGCAACAAGCTGGCCCGCAAGGTCGGCTGCGACCGCTCGTGGATCACGCTCGTGCTCAAGCATGGCGCCAGGCCGTCCAAGCGGCTGCGCGATGCGCTCCTGGCCCAGGGCGTGCCCGAGGAGCTGCTGGCGCCGGCCAGGCCCGACAGGCCTGACAGAACAGACGGAACGGACAGAACGGACAGGCCGGCCAAGCTGGAAAGGTTGGACAACTTGGACAGGCCGGACAGGCCGGCCAAGTCGGGCGGGCCAGGTGGGCCAGGTGGGCCAGCTGGAATAGCCGGCGATGACAACAAGCCCAAGGACGAAGCCCGGCCGGACGATGCGGCACCCGAGCATGCCGCGAACCGCTAACAGCGCACGGAGCACGCTCCGCACGGGCCCCGCGGCCCTGCGCGCAAGGAGTCAGCAGCATGCCTGCCCACCCCGAGCCCGCCGCGCCTCATGTGCCTGACGCGCATGAGGCGCCCGATGCGTCCGACGCGCATGACCTGCCTGACGCACACGACGCGCCAGGGGACACCGCGTTCGCCCCGCGCCTGGAAGCCCTGGAACGCATGGTGGTCCGCCAGCAGGAGTCCCTGGACCAGCACGCGCGGCTCATCCACCGGCTGCGCATGGAACTCCTGGCCCAGCGCCGCTGGGACAGGGACCAGCGGCAGGACCAGAATCAGCGCAGCGCAGGGAAGGATTGAGCGGGCGGGCTCGAAAGCCTGCCGCGACCCCGGCGGCCGGGGTTGGAATGCAAGCCATCAAGAAGGCGGCCTACATGGGCCGCCTCTTTCATTTTCCTTCTCCTCTTCTCCTCCTCTTATCCCGCCTATCCCCCCGAAGTAGCGCGCATATCCTGCACCGCGCCATCCTCTCTTTTGCTCCTCCCGGTTAGTCTCCCGTCTGTCTGACCGCCCCATATCCGGGGCCGCACCAAGCCACAAGGGAGACCGCATGCACAGCTTTGCTTTGCGCACGATCTCGGAGCAGGGCGTCCTGCCCGTGATGCTCCTTGGGCTCCTTGGGCCCATCCGGTCCATTTGGCCCAGCCGGCTATTTCGGCGCCTGCACCAGCAGCTTGGCCGGTGTTTGCGCCAGTTTCTGCGCCGGTATCCGTCCCGTCCATCTCAGCCGTCCCAGCCATCCGATGCATCAAGGGAGGCGCGGCCATGATCGCCTTGCTCATGGACAGCCTGAAAGGGCTCCTGCAGGAGCGCCTGGCCGATGTGCGCCTGCCGGCCGTGAACCAGACCGTGCGCGCCGCGCCCGTGGTGCACCTGGGCTGGCTGCCGCCGCCCTCGCTCGATGCGGGCCCTGAAGCCGAGGCCTATCCCTATGTTCTCCTGCGCTGGAGCGCGGGGCAGGACGAGGAGGGGGCCAGCCTGGAGACCGTGCGCATCGAGGTGGGCGTTTACGGCGCGAATGCCCAGGCCGGCCAGGACGTGCAGGAGGTCCAAGCGTACGTGCTCAACCTCCTGGCGCGCGTGCGCCTGGTGCTGCGCGAGACGCGTCGGATCGACGGCTGGGAGCTGACGCTGCCCATGGACAGCCTGCTGGACGAGGAGGCTGCCTGCCCCTTTGGCCGGGCCAGCATCGTGACCACCTGGCGCACCCCTGCGCCGGAGCAACCCCAAGAGGAGGATTTCTATGGCCAAGACTACGGCCAGGACCAGCAGGAGCAAGGCTAGTCCCGAGACTTCGGGCAAGCCTGCGGCCAGGCCCAGGTCCAGATCGGTGACCCGGGCCGCGCCCGCGCCTGCCGAGGCCGTCATGTACATCGGCCCGGCCAGGCTGGGCCGGCTGCACCTGCAGCGCAACACCGTGTTCAGCGGCGGAATCCTGCCCGCCCAAGTCCAGGCCCTGGCCCAGGCCTCGGCCGAGTTCGCCAGCCTCATCGTGCCGCTCGGCAAAGTCGGCGAGGCCAGGCAAATGCTGCGCAACCCCAAATCCGAGCTGGCCCGGGCCCATGCCGCCGTGGCCAGGATGGAGGTCTAGCCCATGAGCTACAAGCATGGCGTCTATGCATCCGAGATCCCGACATCCCTTTTGCCGCCCAGGAGCGTGAGCGCCGGGCTCATCGTGGCCTTCGGCTCCGCTCCGGTGCACCTGCTCGATGCGGGCAAGGCCAGGCCGGTCAACCAGCCCGTGCTGTGCTCCACCTACGCAGAGTTCGTGGACCAGCTCGGCTGGAGCGATGACCTGTCCGCCTACACCCTGTGCGAGGTGGCCAAGGTGGCCTTCGGCCTGTACGGCGTGGGCCCGCTGGTGTGCATCAACGTCTTCGACCCGAGCACGCACAAGACCGCCGTGGCGGCCGAGGCCGTGACCCTGAACGGTTCGGGCACGGCCCAGCTGGCCCACGTCGGCCTGGTGGCCAATCCCGTGGTCAGCAGCCAGGACGGCCTGACGACCTACGTGCTGGGCCCGGACTACACTGTGGACCTGGCCCTGGGCACCATCACACGCCCCAAGGACCCCGTGGACCCCGAGGCTCCTAAGTCCGCCATCCCGACGGGCGCCAGCCTGCAGGTCAGCTACGAGTACGGCGACCCCTCCAAGGTCACGGGCAACGACGTCATCGGCGGCGTGGACGCCGAGACGGGCAAGCGCACGGGCCTTGAGCTCGTGCACGAGGTCTTCCCGCGCCTGCGCCTGGTGCCCGGCCAGATCGTGGCCCCCAGGTTCAGCATGCAGGCTGGCGTGGCCATTGCCATGGACGCCAAGTGCGAGGGCATCAACTCCCTGTTCCGGGCCATCGCCCTGGTGGACATCGACGATACCGTGGTGAGCAAGTACGCCGACGCGACCAAGAACAAGGAGATCAACAACCTGACCTCCGAGAACCTGGTAGTCTGCTGGCCCAAGGTCAGCGTGAGCGGCGTGCAGCACCACCTGTCCACGCACCTGGCCGCGCTCATGGCCTCCATCGACGCGGACAACGACGACATCCCCTACCGCAGCCCGAGCAACAATCGACTCATGATCGAGGGCGCCAAGGCTGGTGGCGTGGACGTGTACCTGGGCCTGGACCAGGCCAACTACCTGAACGGCCAGGGCATCATCACGGCCATCAACTGGGACGGCGGCTGGAAGGCCTGGGGCAACCGCACCGCGGCCTACCCGAGCGTGACCGATCCCAAGGACGCCTGGATTCCCATCCGCCGCTTCTTCGGCTGGTACGCCAACCGGCTCATCCTGACCTACTTCCAGAAGGTGGACTGGCCCATCCGGCGCCGGCTCATCCAGACCATCGTGGACAGCGAGAACGTGAACCTGAACGGGCTGACCAGCCGCGAGATCATCAACGGCGGCCGCGTGACCTTCCTGGAGGCCGAGAACCCCGTGACCGACATCATGGACGGCGTGCTGCGCTTCCACGTGTACCTCAACCCGCCTGCGCCGGCCCGGGACATCGAGTTCGTGCTCGAATACGACCCGAGCTACCTGCAGGCCCTGTTCGGCTAGGAGGCCAAAGCCATGAGCAAGATTCCCGAGAAGATCATCGGCTTCCGCTGCTACCAGGACGGCGAAGTCCTGCTTGGCGTCGTGGACGCCCAGCTCCCCGAGCCCGAGCTCATGACCGAGACGGTCTCGGGCGCGGGCATCGCCGGCGAGTACGAAAGCCCGGTCATGGGCCACTTCAAGTCCATGACCACGACCATCAAGTTCCGCACGGTCACGGCCGCGGCCCTGCGCCTTGGCAAGGCTTCGGCCGTGCACCTGGAGCTGCGCGGCTCCATCCAGGTCCATGACGGCGGCTCCGGGCGCCTTACGCCCATGCCCCTGCGCGTGATCGTCAAGGGCCTGCCCAAGAAGAGCGGCCTGGGCAAGCTCGAGGTGGGCAAGCCCATGGACGCCGAGTACGTGTTCGAGACGACCTACTTGAAGGTCGAACTGAACGGGAAGGAGGAGCTTGAGATCGACAAGCTCAACTACATCCACAAGGTGGGCGGCGAGGATCAGCTCGCCGAGGTCCGCACCCAGCTGGGCATGTAAGGGGCGCACGTGAGCGACATACGCAGCATCACCCTGGACACCCCGGTGGACGTGGACGGCCAAAAGACCAGCCAGCTCAGCCTGCGCGTGAGCCGCAAGGTGCGCGACCGCCTGGCCGCGGCCAGGCTGGCCCGCGAGTCCTACGGCCGCGAGCACGGCAACGAGGAGACCGAGATCTGCCTGTTCGCCGTGCTGGCCGGAGTGCCCGTGCAGAGCATCGAGGAGCTGGAGATCGCGGACTACGCCAAGCTGCAGGAGGCTTACGCAGGGGACGGTTTTTTGTCCCGGAGCTCGAACTCCGGCGAGCCGTCCTCGCCCTCTGCCGCTACGCAGGCTGGGGATTAGGCGAGTGCCTGGAGCTGGACATGCGGGAGCTGGCCGAGTGGCTGGAAGCGATTCCAACCGACGGCCGGCCCGGCAGTCCAGGATAGCGGAGAGCATGCGCCTGGCGGCCTGGGCACACAGCCCGGGCCGCCAGGCCCCACACAAGCCGGCGAGCGACTTCGCCAGGTCCAATGGCCGCCGCGAGGCGAGCGGCGGGGAGCTGAAGCATGGCTGAGAATAAAAGTACGCAGGACAGCGCAGCCGGGAAGGGCAGTCCCGCTCTGAAAGTGGAGCTTGGGGACAGTATCGGCCTCCTGTTCGATCAGATTCTGGATGAACTGCCCGAGAGCGAGCTGATCGACAGCTTCAAGCGCATCCGGGAGTCCGCCAAGCTCGGCGCTAAGCTCGGCGGCTTGAGCAAGTCGGTGGGCGCCTTCAAGGGTGGGGCGCTGGGAGGCCTGGTTCAGCTCGAAGCAGAGCTGCTGCCCTGGGCCAACCTTGAGCAGCAGGGCTGGCTGCGGCCCATGGAATCCCTCAAGTACATGTTCGACGAGGATGGGCGGAAGGAATTCGAAGCAAACATGCATACCAGGCAAGGATTGACGCGCCGTCTGGAGAATCTCGAACGTGCGAGAGGGCGCACTCCGTACAAGGATTTCATTGATGCGGACATCCGGGAGACGCGCAAGGCGCTGGACAAACTGGATCTCGATTACAAGGAGCCCTGGAGGCAGAGGGCCGAGGCGGAGATCGCACGCCGCAGGCCCTTGATCGACACAGTCCCTCCGCCCAAGCGGCATGGCTGGGATGAGACCCTGGCGAGCGCTTGGCAAGGCGGGACCAAGGGCGCAGAGCTTGGAGCACGCGTCGGCCCGCAGGGGCTGTTGGCGGGCGCAGGGCTCGGGACTTTCATCGGGCTTCTGTCGGATTACACGAAGTCGCCCATAGGCAAGCTGGGAGTCCAGGATCGCTTGAATTCCTGGCAAACCCTCAAATTCTATCTGAACCGGGATGCCGGCGCCGACTACCTGACCAAGATGCAGACCGACGAAGCCCTGCTCATGGAGCAGAGGCGGCGGGTCTCGCGGGCCAAGGCGGGCAGTTTCTATCGAGAAGACCGCGAGGAACACGACAAGACGCTCAGGAAAATAGACATCGAGATTGCCATCCAACGCGGCCTTAAGACGCCCCCGGACCCGTGGATGAAAAGCAGGCCGATCGGGAATGCGCAGGGCGTGACCACGATCGTGCCTGCCGCGCCGCGCGGCGCGAACCTGGGTGCAAGCATCAGCAACGGGCCGGCAAAGCGGGCAGGGCAGGGCGGAGTGGATTTCAAGCAATCCCCAAGCATCACAATGGTGACCGGCGCCCGGAGCTCGGCCGGAGTCGGCGCGGTCAAGCCTGCTCCTGCCGCGTCGCAGCTCGGCACAAGCATAAACAACCGGCCTCTGGACCAGTCGTTCAACATGGCCCAGGCCTCGCCCCAGGCCCTGCCTGTCTCTGCTTCGGCCCTGTCGCCCCAATCCGGCGGCTATGTGGCGCTCAACTACTCCCCGACCATCAGCATCGCGGCCGGCGCGCAGAACCCGGAGGCGGTCCGCGCGGCCGTGGACCAGGGCCTGCGGGCCGACGCGCGTGGGATAAAGACCGTGGTCCGCGAGGCTATGCGCGAGATCATGCGCGAGGAACAGAGCCGTGCTTTTGCCTAACCCATACACCACGACCCAGGGCGACACCTGGGATCTCATCGCCTATCGCCTGTGGAATGACGAGACGCGCATGCACCTGCTGCTGGCGGCCAACCCGCAGCAGCAGGAGGTGGCCGTGTTCTCGGCCGGCGTGGTTCTCAACGTCCCCGAACTGCCGGCTGCCGCGCCCGCGGCCACGCTGCCGCCCTGGAGGCGATGATGCGCCAGGCAGTCATGCGCATTACCTACCAGGGCAAGGACATCAGCAAGGACCTGGCCGCGTACCTGCTAAGCGCCAGCTACACGGACCATGCCGGCGGCATGGCCGACGACCTGACCATCCGCCTGCGAGACGACGAGGGGCTGTGGCGCGGCGACTGGCTGCCGCAGCCCACGGAGCGCGTGGAGGCCGTGCTCGTCGCCACGGACTGGCACGGGCCCAAGGACAATCACGAGCTGCGCCTGGGCAGCTTCGAGGTGGACGAGGTGCGCTTCAGCGGCGCGCCGGACGTGGTCGAGATCAAGGCCTCCAGCGCCTTCCTCACCCAGGCCCTGCGCCAGGAGTCGCGCAGCAGGGGCTGGAAGTCCACGAGCCTCAAGGCCGTGGCCGGACAGATCGCCAAGGAGGCCAAGATATCGCTCGACTGGCAGGCCCCCACGGCCTGCACCTTCGAGCGGTTGGACCAGCGCGACGAGTCGGACCTGTCCTTCCTGGACAGGCTGTGCCGCGAGCGCAGCCTGGAGCTCAAGGTCCACGACGGAAAGCTCGTGGTCTACTCGCCCAAGGACCAGGAGGCCCAGGCTCCGGCCATGACCATCGAGCGCGGCGTGGCCACGCTGTCCGGCTACTCGCTGGCATACAGGACCAGCGGGACGTACCGGGCCTGCGCGGTCATCTGGAAGGACGTGAGCAAGGCCGAGAACCAGCTGCACACATTCACGCCGACCGACGCGCCGGCCGTGGGCCAGACCCTGCACGTGCAGGGCCGCGTGGAGTCCCTGGCCGGGGCCCAGGAGCGGGCCCGGGCCGAGCTGCGCGAGGCCAACAAGGACGCCTTAAGCGGCGACATCCCGCTCATGGGCCAGCCGGGGCTGGCGGCGGGCATGGTCGTGAAGCTCAAGGGTTTCGGGTCGTTCGACAAACCCAACTGGTTCATCGAGCAGTGCGTGCACAGCCTGGACGCATCCGGCGGCTTTCGCACGGACCTGAGCATCCGCAAGATACTGGAGTACTGACATGCTGAAGGACATCGAACGCAGGATCCGCAGCCTGGAGGCCAGGCTCAACCAGAGCGTGCAGGTCGGCGAGGTTACGTCCGTGGACGCGGCCAGGGGCACGGCGCAGGTGCGCCTGGCCACGCCCGGCAACGCGGACGGCCTCATCACGCACGACCTGCCCGTGCTCGTGCGCAAGACCCATGCGGACAAGGACTACGCCATGCCCGACGTGGGCGAGCAGGTCCTGTGCGTGTTCCTGCCCATGGGCCTGGAGACGGGCTTCGTGCTCGGCAGCTTCTACTCCAGCCGGGACACCGTGCCCGTGGCCAGCGCGGACAAATGGCACGTGACGTTCAGTGACGGCACGAGCCTGGAGTACGACCGCAAGGAGCACACGCTGACGGGCTCGGTCCTGGGCGACGCGCGGCTCTCGGTCAGCGAAAGCGAGGAACCCGGCAAAGGCGGCAACATGCAGCTCGATGTGGTCAAGAACTTCACGGCCACGGTGGGCGGTGACCAGAGCGTGAGCGTGACGGGCAACCAGACCGGAACCGTGGGCGGGACCCTGAACATCACGGTCACGGGCGAGGCCACGGTCAGCGCGCCGAAGATTTCGCTCGTCAGTCCGGGCGGGTCCGTGACGCCGCTGGACGGCGTGGTCACCGGCAACTGCATCTGCGCCGTGCTCGGCATAAAGCACCCGCAGAAGTCCGCGGTGGTGTTTGCGAGCATGTAGTTAGGGCCATCTGGCCATGAACCGGAAAGGGCTTTGCCCTCCCCGGACCCCACCCGCCCCTGTCGGGAATGGAGAGGGCAGAGCCCTCTCCAAGACAGTGTGACGACAGCGCCCAGCACAAGGAGGAGCGCATGGCGACGAACGCCCAGGCCATCAAGGATGCCATCCTGAGAGAAATGGAAGGCCATGACCTGTTCGACACCACATATTCCGGGCTGCAACTCTTCGTCGAGTGCGTGGCCAAGGGTATCTATGCCGAGTTGCAGAAGCTGGAGGACATCGGCGGCACGCCGACCGTCCCGCCGGCCACGGCGCACAAATAGGAGAACCCCATGCAGGTAGGCAGTTTCGGGTCCATTGCCTTTGAAGTGTCCAGCCTGGGCACGCGCACCTTCCGCGACCTGGAGCGCAGGCAGGGCCTGCGCCACGCGCGGCACGAGGTGCTCGACGGCAGGCCGCGCCTGCAGACCCTGGGCCGGGACCTGGCCGAGGTGAGCCTGCGCATGCGCCTGGACACGGCCTTCCTGGCCGATCCGGCCGAGGAGCTGGAGCTTCTGGAGGATTGCCTGTCCGAGGCTGAGGAGCAGCCGCTCATCATCGGCGGCGTGAACCTGGGCACCTTCGTGCTCGTGGAGCTTTCGGAATCCTGGAAACAGACGACCGGCAAGGGCAAGCCCATGGTGGTCGAGCTGCAGGCCAAATTCATGGAGTACGCATGAGCGCTGAAATCGAAGTCACGACCACGCCCGTGCCGCTGGTAATCGGGGCGACCGGGCTGACCGAAATTCTGCAGAACGTGCGCGTCATCCTGGGCACGCCCAAGGGCAGCGTGGTCCTGGACCGCGCCTTCGGCGTGGACATGGGCTGGCTAGACGCGCCCACGCCCGAGGCCAAGGCCCGCTGCGCGGCGTCCATGGTGCAGGCCGTGCAACGTTACGAGCCGCGCGTGAGCGTGGCGCGCATCGACTGGCGCAACGACGCCACGGACGCGGGCGAGGGGCGGCTTAAGCCAGTGCTGCGCATCCGGGTCAAGGAGGGCGTGCTGTGAACCTCAAGACCCTGCCCGCGGTGTCCTTTTGCGAGACCGACGCGGCCAAGGTCAGGGACGCAATCCTGCTCGCGCATCAGGGATTCACGGGCCGCAGCCTGGCGCCCGGCGCGCCGGAGCGGCTGTTCCTGGAGGCCCTGGCCGCGATCGTCGTGCAGCAGAACGTGCTCATCGACCTGGCCGGCAAGCGCAACCTCGTGGCCCTGGCCGACGGCGAGTACCTGGACCACATCGGGGTGCTCTCGGACGTGCAGCGCCTGCCCGCTGTCCCGGCTCAGGTAACGCTACGTTTCTCCAGGCCCCAGGCCCCGGAGTACCCCGTGGCCATACCGGCCGGCACGCGGGCCACGCCCGACCATGTGCTCGTCTTCGAGACCACGGCCCCGGCCGAGATAGAGGCCAACAAATTCCACGTGGACGTGACGGCCCGATGCCGGGAAGCCGGCACGCTCGGCAACGGCTACGTGACCGGCCAGATCAACCGTCTCATGGACGCGCTGCTCGACGTCACGGCCGTGACGAACACGACCGAGAGCGCGGGCGGCTGCGACGAGGAGGATGACGAGCACTTCCGCGAGCGCGTGGTCATCTCACCCGAGTCGTTCTCCACGGCCGGCCCGGCCGGGGCCTACGTGTACTGGGCCAAGAGCGCCAGCGCGCTGGTCTCGGACGTGTCCGTGCACTCGCCGGCTCCGGGCGTGGTCGAGGTCCGGCTGCTGCTGGCCGGCGGCGAGATCCCGGGCCAGGACATCCTCGACCTTGTCAAGGATGCGCTCACGGCCGAGAAGCGCCGGCCGCTCACGGACAGCGTGGAGGTCCTGGCCCCGACGCCCGTGCCCTTCGACCTGGACGTGACCTACTGGGTCTATGCCGAGGACAAGCTGGCCCTGGCCTCCATCCAGGCCGCGGTGAACGCGGCCGTGGACGAGTACGTGGCCTGGCAGTCGGCCAGGCTCGGCCGGGACCTGAATCCGTCCGAGCTGATCGGCCGCATCAGGGCTGCCGGGGCCAAGCGGGCGGAGGTCGCCTCTCCGGCCTACACGGCCCTGGACCTGAGCCAGGTGGCCCGGCTCGGCAGCAAGAATGTGAGCTATGGAGGCCTGGAGGATGAGTAGGAAGCTTGTCGAGGTCGGCCTGCTGGAGTTCCTGCCGCCATCTCTTAGCGGCGACGAAGCCGTCAGGGCCGCGGCCCTGGCCCTGGACGCCAGGCTGCGCGGCGTGCTCGCCTCCAGCCGCAATAGCCTCCTGTGGGCGCGCATCGACGAGCTGGACGAGGCCGTGCTGACCCACCTGGCCGCGAGGCTGCACGTGGACGTGTGGGACCCTGACTGGAGCCTTGCGCGCAAACGCACGGCCGTGCGCAACGCGGTGCAGGTGCACCGCTACAAGGGCACGGCCCAGGCCGTGCGCCTGGCCCTGGCGCCGTTTGCCGCCGTGCGCATGGAGGAGTGGTTCGAGTACGGCGGAGCCCCGTACACCTTTCGCGTGCTCGTGGACACACAGGTCGGAAGCGAAGCGCTCTACCAGGACATCCGCAAGGCCGTGAACGAGGTCAAGAACGTGCGCAGCCACTTCGAGGCCATCCGCCTGCCCCGCGAGAGCACGGGCAAGGCCGGCATGGTCGGCATCCTCCATGCGGGCTATCGCCTGACACTGTCCTGACAGCCCGTTGAAAACGGGCTGTCAGGGCCAGGACGGCCCACCGGGTGCGAAGCAATCGTCCGTAATGGTGGAGTTTTACTACACCATTACGGAGTTGAACGAGTCCAGGACGGACTCGTTCAACGTCAGCTAAAGGAGCAGAGCAATGCCGAATTTCGCTACATTTACCAAGACCCTCCAGGGCCTGGCCCTGGACAACAAGCTGGCCTTCGCCGGCTCGGTCCTCGACCTCACGAACCTGGCCGCGGGCTCCGGGATCTGGCCCGAAGGCACGGACCCGTCCACGCTCACGGCGCTTTTGGCCGAGCAGACGCGCGTGGCCGTGGGCGAGCCCGTGGCGCGCGGCGACGGCTCGTTCGAAGTCCACGGAGTCCTGAGCAACATCGGACTGGCCGCGGGCTTTGACTGGCAGGAGTGCGGCGTGTTCGCCCGGGACCCGGACCTGCCCCAGAGCTCGGACGAGATCCTGTACATGGTCACGCACGTCGAGGACCCGGCGCAGGCCGACTACATCCCGGCCCAGGGCGGCAACAACCTGGTGGAGCTCGATTTCACCTTCCTGATGCGCTCGGCCGCCGGCGTGCAGGTTCGAGCTGTGCTCGAAGACACGCTGGTCATCGCCACCAAGCGCGACGTGGAGAACCACGCCCGGTTCGCTCGGCTCACGGCCCTGACCGGCGGCGTGGCAGGGGCTTTGGACGCCATCTCCTGGGGCGAGTGCAAGGCCAAAGAGCTGGCCGTGGTGGAGACTTCGCCCGGAGTGCTCACCTTCTACCGCTTCGACAAGGACAGCCTGGCTGACGAGGCAGTGCCCGAAGTCATCACGCCGGACAGCGCCGAGGCAAACCCCGGCCGCTGGGTGCTCGCGCGGCCCGAGACGGCCCTGGCAGTGCTGGGAGCCACGAGCGCGGCCACTGCCGGCGCTTATATGCTGCGCGACAGCGCGGGCCGGGCCAAAGTCGCCGCGCCGCTTGCCGATGACGACATAGCCCGCAAGGCAGATATCAATGCCGCTACGCCGGCCGGGACCGTGGCCTTCTTCGCGCGCAGCAGCTCGCCCGAGGGCTGGCTCAAGTGCAACGGCGCGGCTGTGGGCCGCGCAACCTATGCCGGCTTGTTCGCGGCCATCGGCACATCTTTTGGAGCTGGAGACGGGAGCACGACATTCAAACTGCCGGATCTGCGCGGAGAGTTCGTCAGGGGGTGGGATGACGGACGGGGGGCCGATATCGGGCGAGTCTTTGGCAGTGCACAGGCGGATGCGTTCAGAGCACACAACCACAATCCGCAGATCTATGCGCACTGGGAAGGTGGACCAGGAGGCTGGTCACTCGACAGAGATAATCAAAGCTCGAATTGGCAGGGAATCTCGTCAAGCACTGTAGGTGGAGTTGAGACTCGCCCCCGCAACATGGCCCTGCTGGCCTGCATAAAATACTAGGAGTCGGTTATGCATATATATCATTATCATTTAGAAACGCATGAGTACCTGAGCAGCACGCCAGCCGACCTCGACCCCCTGGAAACCGAACTAGCCGGCGAGCCGCGCTACCTGATTCCCTCCCGGGCCACGGAGCAGACGCCGCCCGAGGTTCCTGCCGGCCATGCGGCCTGCTGGACAGGCCAGGGCTGGGAACTTGTCGAGGACCATCGAGGTGAGCGCTACTGGCTGCCCGAGGACGATTGGCAGCATGAGGGGCGCAGCATGGAGGACCTGGGGGCGCTGCCCGTGGGTGCCACGATGATCAGGCCCGAGATGCCCGAGGATATGCGCCTGGAGCGGCTGGCAGTTGCCGTGCGCGACGAGCGCGACCGCAGGCTCTCGGCCTGCGACTACCTCATGATGGCGGACTACACTATTGCCGAGGCCGGGCGCGCCGCATGGGCAGCTTATCGCCAGGCCCTGCGCGACCTGCCCGCGCAGGCGGGATTTCCGTGGGCCGGGCCGGACGATGCGGCTTGCCCGTGGCCGGGCGAGCCTAAGGCCCTTGGATAGAATTTTCGGGGCTCACTGGTAGGGATTGAATCCAAAATGATCTGCGAGCACCTGGTTGGTCTTATCGTTCTCGGTGGTCAACAATCCCAGGGAGCGCAGTACGCTGGCCGAGCGCTTCGTGCGGACCAGACCTGCCAGCAGCCCGTCCGACTTGCCGAAGCGCGGGTAGGACCGCTTGTTCAGGCTGAACAAGGTTTCTCCAGTCTCGATAATGGAGAAGAGGCTCTCGCCGTTGGCGATACGCGTGACAGACTCAATATGTGCATGCGTGCAGAACTTGAGGAAAAGGTCATCCTTGCAGAAGGCCAGTTCGTTGCAGCCATCAAATATGGACAGGTCTGGGAAGAAGCCGCGCCTGTAGGCCACACCTCCCACGCCTATGGGCAAGAGCCGCTTGTCGCGAAGTTCGCGGTTTACATAGGGCCACTTCTTGTAGGGCCGGAGCCCTCCCAGAGCGTTCCTTCTGGGCTGCCGCGCGCGGCAACAGACAATGTCGCGCGGACGAGCCTCGGCGGCATTACCCAGCCGGTCCAGCCAATTCCGATTATAGATCACATCGTCGTCAGCGATGACGATCAAGTCATCCGGGGCCGAGACGATCTGTAGAAGGGGGAGCAACTTTCTGTAGGAGCCGGTGTTTGGTGCGAACCCGACGTGGAACATATCCGATTGAAGCTCCGCGATTTCATCCGGTATCGCGTCCACCCCCTTGTCCAAGGCAAAAGGCTCTCGCGAGAGCCATAGGTACAGCCGATACTCAACCTGCCTTTGTCGCAGCAAGGAGATGAGCGTGTAGTAGACGATGGGCATCCGAAAGGATGTCGAGGTCAGTGAGACATGGATCATAATGGAGATACCTTTCAGGTTTTAGGGTCTGCAGCTGGTATTATGGCAGCGATAGAAAACGAGTTTATTCAAGGACCTGGTGTGATGCCGTGATCGTAAAAAAATCTTGTAGTAAAACTACCTGAAGCGACAGACATCATGCGCTGTTTGGGAACCCTCCCGCGGGTTCTGGATCATCAACTTTGCGGAGCGTAGATGAATAGGAGTAGTCAGTTTTCTTTATGCAGTGGGGAGATCTGTTTCCATTCCCATCGACAAGGAATGAACCTCCGCCTCCATAATAATGAACATCATCGCAGATTGGGCATCTGAATATGAGCTGGCCATGGTGTCTGTGGCATGGGTCGTCTTCGGAAAGCGGACACCAACCTCCAACATGAGATCGCGTGTAGTTTTACCGTGGCACGCTACACCTACAGAACGGACTATGCCCCGAGTTTGAAAAGGCCGTCAAGTAGGCTGTCTACGGAGCTGAAGGGGTTCAGCGGGAGGCAAAGTCTGCTGTCGCAGGTGTTAGTATTAGGGCTTGTCGTAGATCTTGTTGCGATTGCCTACCCGCACCACCAGGACGAGCAGCTCGTCATCTTCGAGCCTGGCCAGGATGCGGTAATCCCCCAGCCGCCATCTCCAGAATTCCCGCAAATGGCCTTTGAGTGGACCGCCCAGGGCTCGCGGGCTCGGCGCGACCCGCTCGCGCAAAAACTCCGTGATGCGCCCGGCCTCCCGTGCGCCCAGTTTGTTCAGCTCCTTGTGCGCCTGCGGCGTGAAGCTAATCCGCCAGGCCAAGGTCTTGCTCCACTACCTCCAGCGGGATGGGCTTCTCGCCGCTCTTCACGAAGTTCTCGTAGGCGGTCTCGGCCAGGTAGGCGTCTTCCAGGTCCCCGAGCGCGCGCTCCAGGGCCTCGCGCATGAAATAGCTCTTGGGCCTCTTGGTGGCCTGGGCCAGGGCGGCCAGACGCTTGGATAGATCGTCTGGCAACTGGACGGAATGCATTTGCGGCACAGTCCTTCCTCCTGCTTATTAAGCTTATTAACCTTAATAAGAAGACAGGCCTCAGTCAAGGAGGGTGCAGCCTATCGCCAGGCCCTGCGCGACCTGCCGCAGCAGGCTGGGTTTCCCTGGGCCGGGCCGAGTGATGCGGCCCGCAGGGGCCGGGTGAGCCGGCGTAAGCGCGGCCCGAATCTTTCGAAGCCGGAAATGACGAGGCGACCACGCGTAGGGGCGGGTTTGAAACCCGCCCTTACAAAACCGCCCCTACATCGGACCAGACGAGGGCGGCCCAGGCGGGCCGCCTCCAACAGCAACTGCTACACCGAATCGCGGTAATAGAGCACGGACTGAGCGCTCATGCGCTTGAGGATTTCCTTGCCCTCGGCCTTCAACTCCATGCGCAGGAGCTGCTTCTCGCCGAAGCGGATGGCATCGGTGAGGCAGACCTGGGCACAGACTGGCTTCTGCCCGCCATGCACAAGATCCCAGCACATATCGCACTTGTGGGCCTTGTTGCGCGCCGCATCGAACTGGATTACCCCGTAGGGGCAGGCCTTGAGGCAGTCCCCCGAGCCCTGGCACTTGCCCTGGTCGATGCGCACGATGCCGGTCTGCTCGTCCTTGCTGATTGAGCCGGACTTGCAGGCCTTGACGCAGGGCGCGTTGTTGCAGTGCTGGCAAGGCACAACCCAGGATTCCAGTTTGAGGTTGGGGAAGCTCCCCTCCCGCCTGCTCTCCACACGCAGGTAGTACGGCATCTTCCCGGGCATGTCCGAAGCGTGGTCCGTGAGCCCGTGGTAATTGCGGCAAGCCGCCACACACGTCTTGCAGCCGATGCACCGTGACAGGTCTATGGCCAGGCTGAGCTGATTCATGGCGATCCTCCTCTAAAGCAGACTGCTTTTAAGAAGCACGCTCCGGCGCTCGCGGCGCAAGTGGATTGCGCCTGCGCCTACGCGCGGCGGCAAGCCATGCCGACGCATGGCTTGCAGAGCATTTTCAAAAGCAAATGCTCTAATGCTCCAGGCGTACGCGGGTCGAGACATGCGACTCGCCGCCGACCAGGTCTTGCCAATCCAGCGTCGTCCCGGAGTCCGGGATAAGGGCATTGTCGCTCACGCCTCCGCCGCCGGCAGCCACCCGGCCTATGCTGGAGCCGAAGCCGTGGTGCAGGCCCAGGCAGTCCGGCCGGATGCGCTCGGTGCACTTGGCCCGCACGCGGACCTGCCCGCTACGCGAGCGCAGGGTGACCAGGTCGCCGTCCTTGATGCCCTCCTTGCGGGCCGTGGCGGTGTTGATGAGCAGCGGGTTGTCCCTGAAGCCGCCGACAGGGTCGCGCAGCTGCGGGTTGTTGTGGGTCCACTGTCCCGAGCCCTGATGGAATATGGTCCGGTAGGAGAGCAGGACATAGGGGTACTGCTCGGCATCGACCCTGTACTCGGGGGCCAGGTCGACCCGTGGCAGGGCCTGGCCGACCTCCTCCAGGTCCTCCCAGTAGAGGTGCACCTTCCCGCTGGGCGTTCCGAATCCCCCCGCCTTCTCGTACTTGCGAAAGCCCAGGGTGCCGGGAGACCACAAGCCGCCCAGGTCCTGGAGCTTTTTGACCGAAAGCCCGAGCCCCGTCAGCTGCCTGTCGTAGAACTCGACGTCGTCCTTGAAGGCGAAGTACTCGGGGCAGAGCCGCTTGCCGAGTTCGATGAAGACCTCGTTGGAGTGGCGGCAACCCTCGGGCGCCTCGACCACGGGCTGCCGCAGGCCGATGCCCTGGCCGAAGTTGTACCACCAGGGCATGTACAGGAGCTCCCAGCGCTCGAAGTAGGTCTTGTCCGGGAGGACATAGTCCGCGTACCTGGACGTCTCAGAGAGCATGATCTCGTAGCTGACCAGCATCTCCAGGAGGTAATTCCCCTTGGAGTCGGTCATGGTCGCGGCGCTGCGCCATTCCTCCTGGCCCATCTCGGTCAGGGCCGGATTGCACTCCGCGACGACGAGCACCTTCAGGTCGCCGTTCTTGATGGCCTGGGCCTGGTACCAGGTCGGCTCCATGATGAACGAGTACTTGGCGAACTTGTCCTTGTCCGGTCCGGTGCGGTGCCAGCCGCGCTCATGCAGGTTCGGGGCGGGAGGGACCGGCTCCACGGGCGCGAGCGGAGTCAGGTCGGGCAGGGGCTGGCCGCCGGGGTTGTCGATGTTGCCGGTCACGGCCAGGAAGTTGGTCCAGGCATGGCCGAAATCCATGGCCTGGCCGAGCATGATGCCCTTGAAACTGTCCACGCCCACGGAAGGCGCCGCGGCGCACATCTCGGCCAGCTTGATGATGTCCTTGGCCGGCACGTCGCAAATGCGCGACATGGCCTCGGGGGTCTTGTCGGCGAGGTAGTCCTTGAGCCGCTCGAAATCGCCCTCGCGCACCCAGTTCTCGACGAAGGACTTGTTGTGCAGGCCGTTCATGACGATGTGGTGGGTCATGCCGGTGAACAGGGCCGTGTCCCCCGAGGGCCTGATGGGAATCCACCAGTCCGCCTTGGCGGCATCCGCGGTGAACAGGGGATCCAGCACCACGAGGATGGCGCCCCGCGCCTTGGCCTCGAGGATGTCCCGGGGCACGGAGGCGTCGTCGAGGCAGCCGAAGGCGTGGCGGCCGGCCATGATCATGATCCCGCCCTTGGGCACGGTGAAGAAGGCCGGTGGGATGTGATGGTTCGGCACTCCGCCCATGGCCTTGATGAAGGCCACGATCTTGGCCGAATCGCAGTGCGGCAGGGCGGTATTGATGAACCCGCCGTACGCGTTCAGGAACCGCCACTTGGGGTCGGTGATCGAGTGGGGGAAGAAGCTCGCCGTGAGCTTGTGGGCCTCGCCGCGATCGCGCAGCTCCTGGAGCTTGCCGGCGATGGCGTCCAGCGCCTCATCCCAGCCGCACGGCTCGAAGCGGCCCTCCCCGCGCCTGCCCACCCGGCGCAGGGGCTGCGTCAGGCGATCGGCATTGTACTGCAGCGAGACTCCGGCCATGCCCTTGACGCACGCCTTGCCCCGGCCCCGGGGATTGCCGCGAACCTCCTTGAGGACGCCATCCTCCACCCGCGCCAGGATGGCGCATTCGGCCTTGCACTGGTAGCACATCGTGGGGACCCAACCATCTCTGAGCATACCATCCTCCTGATCTGTTGACAGACTGGTGAAAAATGCCGTCCTGGCTTTTTTCTCCTCCGCAAGGCGTAAGCTTTGCCCGCGCTCTTCGACAGGCTCTAATCCGGACCCGTTTCCTCGGCAGCCGGCCCGGCGCATCCTCCCGCGCTGCAGGGACGTTCCGCTGCAGCGCTCCTGACCAGCTTCACGCTGAAGAAATGATGCAGCGACAGGACGGCCAGGCCGGCCAGCATGAAGGCGAGGCCGGCGGCGTACAGCCCTTCGCTCCATGGCCTGGCGCACATGAGGACTGAAGCCAGGACGCATGTTCCGGCCCCGGCGATATCGGGCTTGTCCATGCCCAGCCTGAACCATGTTCTGCGTCCGGATTCGTCCGGAGCCGGGCACTCGAACCAGATCCGGTTCCAGGCCACCGAGAAAACAACCGCAAGGACGCCGCCCCAGGCCATGTGCAGGGGCAGGAGCAGATCCGGGGCGGGCAGGGGAAGGATGGCCGGGATCGCCGCCGTTGCGGCTGCCGGAGGATGATCCGCATCGAGGATCTGCATGAGGGCCGAGGCCAGGAGCACTGCCAGGCCGAGCTTGGCCGGGACAGCCAGGGACGTGCCGCCCAGAGCCCATTCACCCGCGTGGACGCCCAGCAGGCCGCCCACCGTGGCGATGAAATGGCCGACGATGACCGACTTGGGACGCGCCACCCGCAGGTAGGCGCATGTCGCGTTGATGAAGCAGGTCGCGGCCAGGGGAGGGTAAAGCACGCCGATACCGCAGCTGCCGGCCAGGATTGCAATGAGGGACAAGAGCAGCCCGCCGCCCAAGGAGCCCCACAGGATACGGGACAGGGAGATGACTCCGGGCCGATAGACGTCGGGCAGGAACTCCCTCCTCCTCGGTCTGGTGACTCGGACTTCGATCATGGTGCTCCCTGCCGGTGATCGGGATGATTCCGTGGGATGGCCCGGAACGGCATCCGCTCCGACCATGGCTCCCATTCAAGAGATGCGGGCGGCGCGGAAAAGGTTCGCTGAAGCGGAAGGAAAACAGTGCGGGTGAGTACGGAGCGGAAAAAAAGGGGCCTATGCAACACCCGGGGCAAGGAAATCCGCCAGGCTGCACGGCCGGTCGAGAATCCCGGCCTGGACTGCCAGCTGCATGGACTGTTCCGCCCTGGCCTGGTCAGGATCAAGATCGCGGTAGGAGATGAATCCGCTCTCGAGCACATGTCTTGCGGCGGTCACGTCCACGCCGGTATAGCGGGACTGGATGTCCGCGCTCTCCCGGGGGCGGGCGTGGACGTACTCTCCGGCGGACCTGAGCAGGCGGAGGTACTCGCAAACCAGCTGCGGCCTTTGCCCGGCAAAAGCCTGGGTAACCACGAGCACACAGCAGGTATGCCCCGGCACGATCGTGCCCGAGCGCACCAGCACGGCTCCCTCGCCTCGCGACTCGGAGAGCGTGCTCCAGGGCTCTGCGCAGAAGAAACCGTCGATCTCGCCACGCCTGAACGGCTGCTGCAGGAACGGCGGACTGAGGTATTTGGCGCGCGGGGTTCCGGGCTCGTCCTTGCCGAAGCCGAGAGCGGATTTGAGGAGCACGCCATGGGTGGATCTGGCGTGTGGCAGCCCGATGGTCGCGCCGTCCAGGACCCGAGCCCAATCCTGTCCCGCCGCTTTCCGGCCGAGCAGGGCCTTGCGCACGGTAATCGCGCTGCCTTCGTGGTGGCAGTCCAGGACATAGCGCAGGGGCGCGCCCCTGTTGCGCAGGACCATGGCCAAGGGGGCCATGATCATGGCCGCATCCAACGTGCCGTTGACCAGTGCCTTGGCCAGGCTGGTCCAGGACAGGAACTTGCGCAGCATGATGCCGAAGTTCGCCTGGTCGTGGCGCTGGTGCGCCACCATGGCCAGAAGATGGTCGGAGATGGGCAGGTAGCCGACCCGGATGGTCGAGGTCTCCTCTCCTGCAAGCTTGCGCAGGAGCTGCTCCCTGACTTCATGCAGGCGGCGCTTGATGGTTCCCACCGGCACGCCCAGGGCGGCCGAGATCTCCTCGTAGGGCCGACCATGGACGTAACGCTGCACGGCCGCCTCGCGATAGATTCCGTCGAGGGAGGCCAGGGTGGTCAGCACCATGTCCCTGGTCTGGAGCCTGGCGTAATGCTCCATGGGGTCCAGCTCATCCGAGGGCAGGTCCTCGACTTCTCCCAGGTCCGTGAGAGAAACGTCGCGCACTCTGGAGCGCAGCATCTGCGCGCAGCAGGTAGTCAGTATCGAGCGGAGCCAGGCAGGGAACGCGTCCAGCGAGCGCAGGCTCGGCAGGCTGAGGTAGGCCTTCAGGAAGGCCTCCTGCACGGCGTCTTCGGCAAGCCCCGCGTCGCTGCGCATCTGCCGCGCGGCCAAGGCCCGGGCCATCCCCGAAAAGCGCCTGACCACCTCAGAGAAGGCCTGACTGTCGCCCCGCAGGCTGTTTCGCAGCAACTCCTGGTAGCTGAGCAAGCCCCACCCCCAACACTCTCCAACCCTGACGTGCCCCGAGTATTGATACGGACGTTATCCTTGTTTGCGGCGCATGGATAGTAGGGGCGGGTTTCAAACCCGCCCTTACAACCCGCCCCTACAGGTAATCTGCACGCATAGTCTGCATTGCGCCATCCCGCCTTTCTTCCCTCTCACGTAGTCTCGCGCCTGCCTGACCGGTCCATCCGGGCCGGGATCATACACACATTACGGCTGGCGGGCCTGCCCGCAGGCGCTGCCGCCTGGAGCCGTCCGAAGGAGAACATAGCGTGAACCTCACAAACCTGCCCGAGGTCTCCTTCTGCGAGACCGACGCGGCCAAGGTCAGGGACGCCATCCTGCTGACGCACCAGGGCATCACCGGCCGCAGCCTGGCGCCAGGCGCGCCGGAACGGCTGTTCCTGGAGGCCCTGGCCGCGATCATCAGCCAGCAGCGGGTCATCATCGACGACACTGGCCGCCAGGGCCTCTTGGCCTATGCGCGCGGCGCGGCCCTGGACCACAAGGCCGCACCCTTCGTGGAACGCTTGCCGGCCAGCCCGGCGACGGTCCGGCTGTGCTTCTCCATGCCCACGTCGCAGTCCTTCGTGGTGCGCATCCCCAAGGGCACGCGAGCCACGCCCGACGGCCAGCTCATGTTCGCCACGCGCGAGGCCAAGGACATCCCCATCGGCCAGACGAGCGTGGAGGTGGAGGCCGAGTGCCTGGAGGCGGGCGCGATCGGCAACGGCTATGTGGCCAGACAGATCGCCAGGCTCGTGGACCCGCACGAGCGGGTCACGGCCGTTATCAACACGACCGAGAGCAGCGGCGGGGCGGATGTCGAGGACGACGAGCGTTTGCGCGAGCGCATCGCCCTGGCGCCCGAGTCCTTTTCCGTGGCCGGGCCCGAGGGGGCCTACGTGTTCTGGGCCAAGAGCGCCTCGGCGCTCATCGAGGACGTGGCCGTGCTCAGCCCGAGCGACGGAAGGGTCGAGGTCTACCCCCTGTTGAGCGGGGGGCAGGTGCCCAGCCCGAGCTTCTGCGCTGACGTGGCCAAAGTGCTCACGAACAAACAGGTGCGGCCGCTCACGGACCATGTCGCGGTCCTGCCGCCCTCGCAGGTGCAGTACGCAATCGAGCTGACCTACTGGCTGCGCAAGGAGGACGCCCTGGCCGAGGAAGCCATCCACGCGGCCGTGAATAAGGCCGTGGATGACTACATCCTGTGGCAGCGCGGCCGGCTCGGCCGCGACATCGACCCCTCGGAGCTCGTCTACCGGGTCAAGGCCGCGGGAGCCAAGCGCTGCCAGGTCACCAGCCCGGTGTACACGAGCCTTGCGCCCTCTGAGCTGGCCGTGGTGCCCGGCGCGGACCACGTGCATGTGGCCTGGGGGGACCCGGAAGATGAGTAAAATCCTGGCGGACATCTCCCTGGCCGAGCTGCTGCCTGAACCTTTACGGCGCGACGCGACCTATCAGGCCGCTGCCAAGTCCTTGGACGCGGAGCTGCAGGCCGTGACGACGGCCGCGCGCAGCATCGACGTGCGCACCCGCCTGGACGAGCTGCGCGAGCCCCTGCTGGCCCATCTGGCGGCCGAGCTGCACGCGGACCTGTGGGACCCGAAGTGGAGCGAGGCGCAGAAGCGCCAGGCCATCCGCGACGCCCTGGCCGTGCACCGCACCAAAGGCACGCCCTGGGCCGTGGAGCGGCTGCTGGCCCCCTTGGCCGAAGTCGAGATGCAGGAGTGGTTCGAGTATGGCGGCCTGCCCTACACCTTTCGCGTGCTCGTGCACTCCACGGTCACGGAAGGCCGGACCTACGAGAAGATCAGCCAGGCCGTGAACCTGGGCAAGAACCTGCGCAGCCGCTTCACGGTCATCCGCGTGCCGCGCGTGAGCCAGGGCACGCTGCACATCGGCTGCGGCGTGCACATGGGCCTGCGCCAGACCATCGGCCCGGCCGTACCGAGCCTGTCGGCCAGGTCGGGCAAGACCTTCATCGGCGGGGCCGTGCACATGGGCCTGCGCTACACCATCCATTCGCAGTAGGAGGCAGACAAATGGCCAATTTCAGCGGGCTGGTCCTGACAAGGGCCGGCGCGGACCTGCAGGACAAGATCGCCACGCGCGGCGTGACGCTTACGTTCACGCGCGCGGCCCTGGGCGACGGCATGTGGCTGCAAGGTCTGGACCCCACGAGCCTGACGGCGCTCGTATCCGAGAAGCAGAGCCTGCCCATCCAGGGCCTGGCCGACACGGGCCAAGGCCAGCACACGCTCAGCCTGCTCGTGGACAACACGAGCCTGGCCACGGGCTTCATGCTGCGCGAGCTGGGCGTGTTCGCCAGCGACCCGGACCTGGGCGAGATCCTGTACCAGGTCAGCAGCGCGAGCAACCCGGACTATTTGCCGCCGGACGGTGGGGCCACGCACATCGAGATGAGCCTGGACCTGCACGTGGTCACGGGCTCGGCATCGAGCGTCACGGCGATCATCAACCAGGGGCTGGTCTACGCGACCAAGGCGGATTTGGCGGCGCACGCCGACAGCTTCAAGGGCTTTGCGTTGAGCGGCAGGCACGAGGCCTACACGGGCGACCTGGACGCCATCGAGCGCAACAGTCTGTATGCGGTCAGCCGCGACACTGTGCAGCACGCGCCCACGGACATGCCGGCAGGCGTGCAGGGCTTTGTGCAGACCATGGTCCAGCCGGACGGCGCGGCGCGCACGCAGCTTTTGTGGAGCGTGGACGATCCCGAGCATCCGGGCTGGTGGCGCAGGCGCGCGGCCGGGATCTGGGGCACATGGCGCGTAGTGGGCGGAGGCGGTCTGCCCGTGGGCACGGTGCTGTGGGTGCCGGGCACGACCCCGCCGCCCGGCATGCTGGCCGTGAACACCGGCGCGAGCGTCAGCCGCACGAGCTGGCCCGAGCTGTGGAAGTTCGTCCAGGCCTCGGGGCTGCTGCTGACCGAGGCCGAATGGCAGGCCCAGGCCGCGACACAGTCGAGCGTGGGCTGTTTTTCGAGCGGCGACGGCGCCACGAGCTTCCGGCTGCCCAGGCTGCGGGATTATCTGCGCGGAGCTGATGCGAGCAACGGGCGGGATGTGGGTGCGTGGCAGGCAGATGCAATCAGGGACATTACTGGGAGTATGACAGGAGCTCTGTGGGGGCAAGGGCAAAATTGGTCGGGGGCTCTATCCCGCACATTTAACTCAAATGATTCCCTCTCGGGCGGCACTGCAGGAAACAATAGAGCTGCTTTTGACTTTCGAGCTTCCCGCGTCGTCCCGACCGCCGACGAGAACCGCCCCAAGACCATCAACTGGCTGCCCTGCATCCAGGCGGCCAGCCTGCCAGTGGACTCCGGCACGGTTAACATGCTGGAGCTGGCCGGCGAGGTGGCGGGGAAAATTAATCGCAACGAGCTGCCTGACGTTAGTTCCTTGCCCATGTTCGCCTGTCGGGCCTGGGCGTGCATAAATGGAGCTGGCATTCCAGTCGTGCGTGCTGGCGGGAACATCGCCGGTGTCATTGATAACGGGACTGGCAATTACACGGTGCAGTTCGCAATGAATATGCCGGACACGGACTATTCCGTCGTGGGTTCAGACAACTATGGAACGGCTAATACAGTGCAACAAGTGATTGAGGTAGCCAATAAGACTGTCAGCGGGTTCGATGTGTATGTTTACACCGGCAGCATTGCCTTTGATTCTCAAAATGTAGCTTTGGCCATTTTTAGGTAGGAGGCTGATATGCAAGTTGTAATAATCCCAAATGGCCAGGGAGGCGTGCGCATAATTCATCCAGTTGGTGGCGACGTGTTGGAATACGCGCATCGGTTCGTCCCGGCCAGCGTACCATACCTTCTTGTGGATACATCGGCTCTTCCCACAGACCGAACCAACCGGGACGCCTGGGAGGCGGATTTCAGCAATCCTGATGGATATGGGGAGGGGGCATGATCATCATCAACTCAGTTAAGGTGAAAGCCCAGGCAGTCGCTGCCATCCGCGCCGAGCGCGACCGATGCCTGACCGCCTCGGACCGCTTTGTCCTGCCAGACTATCCGCATGCCGACACGGCCCTGCTCCAGGCCTGGCTCGATTACCGCCAGGCTCTGCGCGACCTGCCCGAGCAGGCCGGGTTTCCGTGGGATGGGCCGGACACGGCGCCCTGGCCCGAGCAGCCGAGCCTGACGCCGACGCAAGGGTAGGGGAGCGATCCGCAAGACCATCAGCCGGGCCATGAGCATGACCCTGCGCAACACCACATATTCGCACGAGGAGTAAGGACTATGGCCAATTTCAACGGGCTGGTGCTGACCACGGCCGGCGCAAACCTGCAGGACAAGATCGCCACGCGTGGCATCGCGCTCCAGTTCATGCGCGCGGCCGTGGGCGACGGCGTGTGGCCGCAGGGCACGGACCCGGCGGCCCTGACCGGGCTAGTGTCCGAGAAGATGACGCTGCCCATCCAGGGGGTGGCGGACACGGGCGACGGCCAGCACAGGATCAGCGTGCAGATGACCAACACTGGGCTGGCCGAGGGCTTCCTGGTGCGCGAGATCGGCGTGTTCGCCGATGACCCGGACGAGGGCGAGATCCTCTACCAGGTGGCCTATGCCGAGCAGCCCGACTACCTGCCCCCGGACGGCGGGGCCACGCACATCGAGATGGCCACGAACCTGCTCGTGGCCACCAGCTCGGCCGCCAATGTCACGGCGATCATGGACGGCAGCCTGGTCTTTGCCCACGTGACCGACCTGGCCGAGCACGCCGACACCTTCCGGGGCTTCGCTTTCTCCGGTCGGCACGAGCAGTACACGGGCGACCTGGACGCGATTACGCGCAACAGCCTGTATGCCGTGAGCCGCGAGAGCGTGCAGCACGCGCCGGCAGACATGCCGGCCGGCGTGCAGGGCTTTGTGCACAGCATGGTCCAGCCGGACGGCGAGAGCCGCACACAGCTCATCTGGAGCGTGGACGACGCGGACCATCCGGGCTGGTGGCGCAGGCGTTTGAGCGGGGAGTGGGGCGCGTGGCGCGTGGTGGGCAGCGGCGACGGCGTGCCCGTGGGCGCGATCATGCCCATGGCCGGCCGGGCGACCCCGGCGGGCTATTTGCGCTGCAACGGCGCGCCGTTCCTGTGCAACACGTACCCGCAGCTGACCGAGGCCCTGTACTGCGGCGACGAGCTGAACCCCACGGCCGCCTGCGGCTACAGGTTCACGGACACGGCCAACCCGGACGGCTCGCGGGCCACGGACGGAGCCTACATGCTCCTGCCCGAGTTGCGCGGCGAGTTCGTGCGCGGTTTGGACGATGAGCGCTGGGTGGATGTGGGCAGGGAGCATGGCAGTGCGCAGGAGGATGAACTGCAGAGCCATACACACACTTCAATGCATGAGGCGCTAAATTTGGCCAATGGTGCCTCTAGTGTCTGGCGTGCCAGTGTTGGTGCTAGCTACACTTATACGACAGGCGCAACCGGCGGCACCGAAACCCGCCCGCGCAACGTGGCCTTCCCCTACGTCATCAAGGCCTTTGGCGCTGCCCTGAACGCCTCGTACGTGGACATGGCCGCCTTGGCCAGCGAGGTGGCCAGGCTGAGCAGCGGCTCGGGCCAGGGCAGCGGCATCCCCGTGGGCACGGTGCTCTGGGTTCCGGGCACCACGGCCTTGGCGGGCATGCTGGCCATCAACGACGGCGCGAGCGTCAGCCGTACCACCTGGCCGGACCTGTGGGCCTACGTGCAGTCGTCCGGGCTGCTCATCACGGAAACCGAGTGGCAGGCCCAGGCCGCGGCGCAGTCGTCCGTGGGCTACTTCTCGGACGGCGACGGCAGCACGACCTTCCGTCTGCCGCGTATCGTGGACTACCTGCGCGGCGCTGATCCGGTGGGGGGCAGGGGCGTGGGTCTGTTCCGCCCCCATGCCACTGAACAACTCTATGTGCCAATGAACGGTGATAGCGAGACAATATTGAGCGAGGTCCCTACGTGGGGTCCTTCAACGAACGACCTTTCGAACGCGGAAGGCTCCTTGAATACAACTGCAGATACACATGGAATTTTGACACGTCCCACCGGCAGCGGCGAAACCCACAGTCCCGAGGTCAACTGGCTGCCCTGCATCCAGGCGGCCAGCGTGCCTGTCTACTCCGGCACGGTGGACATGCTGTCCCTGGCCGGCGAGATGGCGGGGAAGGTGGATCATGTGGAGTTCACGCAGTCGTTCGGCTCAAGCGGCTGGCAGCGGTTGCCGAGCGGGTTGATTCTGCAGTGGGGTCAAATTCCCATAATAGCCGCTAATTCGATTATCACCATAACTCTTCCGATCGCATTCCCAGCGAATAACTTAGTCGCTGTTTGTTGCGCGAATTCCAGCTCAACTTCTGCGGCAGTAGCAATGAATTTTAAAATATTCCCGTCCCTGTCACAGGCAACATTCCATAACAGTTCACAGCAGGCGTCTGGAGGACAATATATTGTTATCGGTCGCTAAAGGAGTGAGACTATGAATACCTTCTACTCGGCGACGCTGTCTGGTTTCGGTGTCGCTGGCCTCCATGCCATCCCCTCCGACGCCGTGGAGATCACCACCGAGGAGCACCGCGCCCTGCTCGACGCCCAGTCCCAGGGTTGCAGCATCCAGCCCGGCCCTGGCGGCCGGCCCGTGGCCGTGAAGCCGCCGGCGCCGAGCATCGAACATCTGTCCGCCGCCATCCGCGCCGAGCGGGACAGGCGGCTGGCGGCTGTGCTGTGGATGCGTGATCGGCACCGCGACGAGCAGGAGCTGGGTTTGCCGGCCACGCTCGACATCGGCCGCTACAGCGCGCTGATGACCTACATCCAGGCCCTGCGCGACCTGCCCGAGCAGGCGGGGTTTCCGTGGGCCGGGCCGGAGGATGCGGCCTGCCCATGGCCGAGCGAGCCGGTGTAGGCGCCAGCCGGAAGCGTCCCGGGCCAGCTTGACGAACATGATGAAAAGAGAGGCCCGGAGGATGCATCCTCCGGGCCTTCGATTCTCCGAGAACAAACGTGCACCATGAATCGGATCATGTCCGCGGCTCGAAGTCCGGACGCTTAAAAAAAGGAGCCCAGCTTTTTGGCCACGCCGGGCAGCTCTTTGATGGTCGGCACAATGCCCGAATCCTCGCTTTCCGCCTGGGCCTGGGGCTCGGCGGCCGGCTCTGCGCTACTTGTCGTTGTAACCTGTGGCTCGACGGCCGGCTGCGTGCTGCTTGTCGCTGCAGCCTGGGTTTCGGCTGCCGGCTGTTGGCTGCTTGACGTTGCAGCCTTGGGCTCGGCGGCCGGCTGAATGCTGGTGGTCTTTGCAGCCTGAGTCTTGGCGGCCTTCGGCTGTGCCTTGCCTTTAGTTGCAGCCTTGGGCGCGGCGGTTTTTGATTCTGCCTTCGGCTGTGCGCTGCTTGCCGTCGCAGCCTTGGGCTCGGCGGCCTTGGGCTGCGCAGCGGCGACCGGCGCCGGCTCGGGCTCGCGTATGTCGGCGGAAAGGCTGGCGTGCAAGGTCTCAGGTTTCCCCTTAGTAAGGTAAAAAATAAACCCATTAGGACTATACTTCGACTCATCCACAACCGGCGTCAGCCAATACTCTGTAAAGGGCGCGCTTCTGGGAATGCTGGACCACTTGATTGTAAGGCAGCCATGTTCGTTCATGGTAAGCATTTTATCCGAAACCCTCTTGTCGTCCTCATCGTAATGCCACATTTCGACTTTGCACTGTGGATATGGCACTGGAGCCGGACGATTTCCATAGCGATCCATGGGTTCACGTATGTTGACGCACATGAACAACTCCTCCCAGGCAAGGCATTGGCTTGGGATCAATAGGGCAATAAGTAATGCAAGCATTGTTCTGAACATGTCGGGACTTCCTTAACGTTGAAGTTCGTGCGCCAATGGATATGCATGAAGCTCTCATGAGAGCTTGAATGGTGCATAGCCTTCGAGGACCCTGGATGGCTCCCCCCAGTTCTCCGCCATTCCCAAGCCGTGGCGGCAATGCCGGTGGTCCGATCTGTTTACCGGCCAAGCCGCAGCGAAAAAAAAACGGGACATCGACAAGGCTCCGGAAAGCGCACTTCAGGGGGAGCGGGGGCGCAAGTGATCTTTCGCTGATCTTTGCCTATGGTTTTAGCGACTTGGGTTATATAGGCAAGCAGATGTCATGGAAGGCCAGTTCGGTCAAGCTGTTATAATATTTCAGATACTAAAGGATCGGCTTGCTGGATCGAAGGGGGGATAAGGTGGCCCGCCTGGGGCTGTGCGAGGTTTGCGGATGGCGCGGGCATTGATGATGAGCCGTGCTCCACGGCAATCCGGATGCACGCCATGTGGCCGGCTGATTCGACAGAGACCGTCAGGGCAAGACACGGGAGGAATCCTCGGGCAATAGAGCAGATTGCTTTTAAGACGCCCGCTCCGGCGCCCGCGGCGCAAGTGAATTGCGCCTGCGCCTACGCGCGGCGGCAAGCCATGCCGACGCACGGCTTGCAGAGCATTTTCAAAGCAAAATGCCCTAATCCGTAGTGTCGAGTCCGAGGACCTCTAAAAGACTCTTGGAGTACTTGGCCTTGACGTAATCGCCAAGCCGGATGGGTGACTGCAGATCTGAATCCCTGACGACAAGCCAGCTATAATTAGCCCCCATTTGGTTGGACACTTTACCTTCTCCCAGCAAGAACTCTTCTGTGCTCTCTTCCCGGGTAAGGGCATTAACAGACTTGCTGAGCGTGTAGATCTGGCAGACGTCGCCGGTCTTCAGGCCGTCCTCTGTGCCCAGATTGACCTTGTATATGGCCTTATCATTCTTCTTGGCGCGCTTTTCGAGGACATAACCCTTTTTGGCAAAGAAGTTCTTCAGCTCGAAACGGGCAGAGTGAATGGCATCAGTAGCCGCCTGGATTACAAGAGCGGTGCCGGTGCGCCCCGTAATCACCCTGTCGTGTGCGTCCTCGGACATGCCGACGGAGTCGGTAAAGGTGATGGTCTTCACGACTTTTAGCGAAGGTAGCTGGAAGATCTTGATCTTTCCAGAAACAATCGCACTAAAGTGGTATGCGGCTGGATAATCGTATGTCTTGCCCTGGCTGTCACGGTATGTATATGCTGCCGTATATTGATAGCCGAAAGTGGCTTTGTCTATATTTCCCGAGATGGCGAAATCTGCTACTTCCGGGCCATTATAGGTACCCTGGTTAGTGATCTCGGAGAGCATGACTTCCTGTTGCAGCTTTTTAGCGCTCTGGCGGTCTACAATTTCAACCGTTCCACCGGACAGTTTGCTCTCAATTGTTTCAGCAGTCACAGTGCCAAGGTTGGATCGTTTGGCCATGTGGGTAGCACCTTCAGAGAGCGGAAACACGACTATCTTTATCTTTTGGGTCTTCAATTGTTCAACAGAGGGCAAGTAATCAGCCTGCGATAGCGGAATTGCACGATATTCAGCAAGGTTTGAAATTGTAGGGGCGCATCCTGCAAGGCTTAAACACAGCCCCATAATCATCAGCAAGGACAACCGCATCGCTCCCTCGCTTGTCGGGAAATAGAGGAATGGGGGATGGCGAATCCATTCAGGACTGCGGCGGCAGACTTGTCGAAATTCGCCAGGGAACTTCCGCTGCTCTCGATCTTACTTGTGGCGACGATATCCCCGGTGCTGGCCTGAAGACACGTTTCTCAAGGCTGTTCCGTGCTCGTGCCCGTGATCTTCTGCTTGCCTTCGGCTATGGATTCAACAGCTTGGGTGAATATAGATTGTCCAGATGTCATAGAAGCACAGTCCGGTCAAGGTGTTATGATCCCATGACAGGGAGCAAGCCATCGCCATGCCCTGCCCCGCCTGCCAGCTTGGCCGCGCTTGGAGCAGCTTGCCGACGCATGGCTTGCAGAGCATTTTCAAAAGCAAGATGCTTTATTGTTTGAACTCCTGGAATTCCTTGTCCATATCCTTGGAGAACGTGTCAAAGGTGAGCGGTTTGACCGAGATTGTCACGGCATTGGAGACAACTGCGCCGCCCTCGGTCTGCACCGCCACTTGCAGCTTGTAGGTGCCGGGCTTTGCGTAGACATGGCTGCAGCTGCGTGTGTCCGGTGGCAGCGATTCCGACGTGCCGTCACCGAAGGCGATGGCCATCTTGCGCACTGGCTCCCTGAAGCGGCTCAGCTGGATATCGAGCTTCACCGTAAGCGGGGCAGGACCCTGCTGCTGATCGGCACCCAGGATCAGGGCCGGAGACGCTTGCGGCGCTTCGGCGGCAGGCCTGCCGGTCTGGGGCTCGGGCAGGCTAGCCTTGGGTTGCGCAGGGCTTGTGGCTGGCGCGGGCGTTGCGCTCGCCTGCCCATGTTCAAGGCGGTAGATGAAGGCTGTGCCATTGTCCGTCAACAGCGCGAGCAGGCCGGACTCCTGGTCCAGTTTGAGGCTGTTCGCATTTGACGTGGAGGGCAGGTTGGGCTTGAAGAGGGGCGTTGTCTTCCGCTCCGCGAGCGAAACCAGCTCGCATACGTCGTCGGCATGGACCAGCAGGTCTCCGAAGAACGGAATGGCGGAATGGATCTGCTCGTGGTCGGGCTTGTAGGAAAGGAGATCGGCTTGCGTCTGCAGGTCCACCAGCCGCAAATCGGTATCAGGCTTGCCGCTTCGGTTCTGCAGGACGATGATGCGGCCGTCGTCGAAAAAGGAGGCGCGACGCACGGTGCGATCATGCTGCAGCTTGTTGGCCAAGGCGCCTCGTTCCAGATCGAAGATATAGATGAAGTCGTGCGGGTAGCCGTTGCTCACCAGGCAAAGGAACCTGCCCGAGGCTGAAATGTCGATGGAAACCGGAATGGCTATGTCCGTGAATTCGTGCAGGAGGTAGCCGTTTTTCAGATCCATGACCTGCAGCAGGCCAGCCTTGGCCACGGCCAGGAGACTGAATCTGTCCGAGAAGCCCAGGACATCGATGCGGATGTCCTCTTTGTTCTTGTCCCGGAACCTGATCGCCCTGCGATCCTCCTGGGCCGGGTTCCAGAGTATGGCTCGGGAACGGTCGACGGAGACGACGGTATCCTCTCCCAGGAAGGCCACGCCCAGAACGGGATCGGAATGCATCTTGGAGCTTGAGAGGAGCCTGCCGTCGCGGGCGAACAGCTTGACCTCGCCATCCTTGGATCCAGAGACGATGTGCCTGTCGCTGAAGTCGATGTCGGTTATCCGCTTGGAATGACTCAGGGACAGGATGGGCTTCAGGCTGGGAAATGCCGGGGCGTCCTCCTCGAAGGCCTGGGCAAGTCCAGAGACGCAGGCCATGGCGCACAAGAGAACCAGAGTGATCAGAAATCGCATGCATGGACCCCTTTGGAAGATGTGGTCCTGGAACCAGATTCCAGGCCTATTCTTGCATTTCTGCATTGTGATAGTCTGCTTAATGTATTGTATGGATAAGTATGTCTATTTGGTGTGTACCTAGAGGCTGCAAGAATAAATAAATTTGTATTACGTGTGTGTTGGACTAATTATCTAGTTTGCTGTTTCACACGTTGGTCATTGTTTGCATATAAGCCCATTCCTTGAATGGGAGAGAGCGCGGCCGCGCAGGAATAACATGTGAAAAGCTTTTGCGTGATGGTCAGGCCGCGCTCCCCGAGGCTGAAGCAACTATGTATTCACAACCGTGCCTTGTTCCGAGTCATCAACAGGCTGTGGACCGCAGTTCTTCAGTGCGACGGCTGATCAGCTGGCCATCTTCCACTTCAGTTTGGCCATCTTCACGAAGTCGCTGCTGGGATCGACTATCTCCCAGCCGTTATCCAGATAGTTCTTGGCCGTCATTTCGTTGCCCTTCGCGCCAAAGAAGCCAGCAAAGCCAATGAATAGAAGCGTGAATATCGCCACTGCATCAGGCTCGTAGATGCTCGTGACCATATTGAGGAACCACAAGCCCGCCATGAGCGCACCCCAGGTGGTCAGCTTGCGCATGAACAAGGGAATGCCGAGAAAGCCACTGAAAAAGAAAAGGGTCCAGCTCCAGCCGATCTTGACCTGCTTCAGTTCCCCTGTCCTTGGATTCTTGAACTGCACAAACAACATACGTGACCTCCGCTTAGTAGTGCATCCCGTTAGTTAAGATCCGTGTCATTACGACATCTCCAGGCCCCGCTGACAATGGCTGGAGCTACTGCTGTTGCCAAGTCAGACACGCCAACACGTGCAATGTATGAGGCTTTCCGGCAACGAAAAAGGGGCTGGAAGTCCAGCCCCCTGCAAGCGGTCTACTGCTTGTTGAACTCTTTCTCGATTTCAAGGCTCAGCTGATCCTGGGCCTTCTGGGCCTGGAACTGCTGCCACAGGGCGTTCTCGTTCTTGAAGCTGCTCACGGCGAGCTTTTTCATGGCAGCCGCAACCTTGTCGGACTCCAGGGCGACCAGGACGTACATGGTGCCGTCTTTGCCGATCCAGAGTTCCTTTTGTCCCGCGCCGTTCAGCTCGACCTTGGCCAGCTGGTTGGAGGTGCTCACGACGACCTTGTCCATGGTCTGGTCATCGCCCACGCCGGTCTGCTGCGAGAAGTTCTTCAGGGAGTTCTGGACCTTGACGCTCAGCAGGCGGGCCAGGGCGTCCCTGGCATTGCCGAGGGCTTCCGTGCGCTGGGCCTGAAAGCCGCCCAGGCTCTTGGGGGCCGAGCCGATTTCAGTGATCAGGCCCTCGCGCTCCGGATTGAAAACCCATTGCGGCGCGCCTGCAAGGACACCGGCGTCACCTGCTATGGGGGCATCCGCGGCTTTCTCTTCAGTTGCTGCGCAACCGGCAATGAGTGCCAAAGTGAACAGGGCGATAAAAGCCTTGCAAAGATTCATGTGCTACCTCGATCCTGTTGGTTATTTCAGTGCGTCAAGCGAGAAGCCTTCAAGAAAACCCTTGGAGTACTTGGCCTTGACGTAATCGCCTAGCCGGATGGGCGCCTGCAGGTCGGCATCATCGATAATGAGCCAGCTGTAGTTGGCTCCCATCTGGTTGGATACCGTGCCTTCTCCCAGCAAGAGCTCTTCCGTGCTCTCTTCCTGGGTGATGGCATTGACGGTCCTGTTGATCGTGTAGATCTGGCAGATATCGCCGGTCATCAGGCCGTCCTCGGAACCAAGATTGATCTTGTAGATGGCATCATCTTTCTTGGTGCGCTTTTCGAGGACATAGCCCTTCTTGGCAAAGTAGTTCTTCAGGTCGATGCGGGCGGAGTGGATGGCGTCGGTTGCCGCCTTGACTACAAGCGGGGTGCCGCTGTCCTGGGTAGGCACCCTGCCGTGGGCGTCCTCGGACATGCCGACGGAGTCGGCGAACGCGATGGTCTTCACCACTTCCAAGGAGGGCAGCTGGATGATCTTTATTTTTCCGGAAACATTCGCACTGTAGGTGAATTGGGCTGGATGGTAGCTGGTGTTGCCCTTGCTGTCGCGCGTTGTATACGCCTCGGAATATTTATAGCCAAACGTGGCCTTGTCCACATTTCCCGAGATGGCGAAATCCGCGACTTGCGGGCCATTGTAGGTCCCATGGTTGTTGATCTCGGAGAGCATCACTTCCTGCTGCAGCTTTTCCGCGCTCTGCCTGTCGACAAGCTCAACCGCGCCACCGGAGAGCTGATTCTCAACTGCGCCTGCGGTCACGGTACCCAGGTTGGACTTTTGGGCTATGGCGATGTTGCTTTCGGAAAGCGGGAATACGACTATCTTTGTTTTTGCGCTCTTTAATTGTTCGGGAGCGGGCATAAAGTCGGCTTGCGACATCTGGATGGCATGGTATTCACCGAGATTGGAGATTGTCGGGGCGCATCCTGCAAAGCTGAGGCATAGAGTAAGCGTCATCAATAGTAACAGCCGCATTGCTCTTCTCGTTTGTTATAGCATGGTATAGGGATTCAGGAGATCAATTGAGTCCGATAATGTTGATTACGCCGACCTCGTCCACTCGCTTGGCGAATCCGTTCAGGGCCGCGGCGGCGGACTTGTCGAAATCCGCCAGGGAACTTCCGCTGCTCTCTATTTTGCTCGTGGCGACGATATCCCCGCTGCTGGCCTGCGTCTTGACCGTAACCGCCAGCTTGGTCATCTTGGACGAGTAGACTTCCCTGTTCTGCAGCTCCGTCGCATAGTGGACGACCAAGGCGTTCGGATTCTTACCCGGGGGATTCGAGCTGACTTTTATGGCTGCAGCCGAAAAGGCGGCCTCAAGCACATCCTTGATCTGCGGCATTGTTTTGTCGGGCTGGATATAAACGACCAGCTGGTCCTTGATTGCAAGGTAGTCCCGCGCATACGTTTTCAGCTTTGCATGGATCGGATTCAGGTCATAGGAACCATCAAGGCCCTGCATGATCGCCAGCAGCGACAGTATGCCGGCTTTCCCGGTGTCTATCGTCTTCAGCTTCTGGAATTTCCTGTAAATCGGATCATTCTTGCTGCTTTTATACAGCTCGTCCGTGGCTGCCAGCTTGCGCTCCAGCTCGGCCTTCTGGCTCTCGGCCAGGGCGGCCCTGTCCACTGACACGAGAACATAGACCTTGCCGCCCGTGGCCTCATTCATAATGACTTCTGCGTTATTGAAACGGATCTTCTGTATTTCGGCGGTGAGTCTCTGGTTGACCTGCTTGTCGTAACTCGATGTGCTGTTATTCTGGGACAGGTTTTCGCGTCGCTCCATTTTGGACGTGATGGTGACTGAGATCTCCTCCGCAATGGCATTCAAGGCTGCATGTCGCGCTTCCTGGAAGTTTGAACCCTCGCCCGCGCCATACAAGGCCTGTTCATCGCTTTGCGGTGGATTCAGATACCAGGCGGGCAGACTGACAGCCCGGGCAGGGCATGTAAGAGTGACTGCCAGCAGGACGACTTGAATACATGCAGCCAATATGTGCCACGGAAATTCATTTTTATAGTACTTATGCGCTCTGCGCAGAGTTGCTTGGAAACAAAAAAACATATTGTCCTCCATGTCGGTAGACAATTGGCATTGATTACCATGCCGCCCAAGGATGGTTATTCATCTTTGGCTGTGCATGTGCAAAAATCGTATGTGCGTGTGAATAAATTAGCTCATGCACAGAGTCTCTGTCAATTGAGACAATTGCACGTGCATATGCGTCGAAACACATGGCTGGCGGATATCATGTCAATTATAATAAACTCCGGGCGAGGGCCAGCACATGCATCCAACCTGCTTATGCAGTCGCAAGCTGCGCCTGCGATCAAGCTGTTGCGCACGCGTCGGCTCCGGCAGGCACGTTCTGGATTGAAACCGGGCCCTGACCGCTTTCGCGGACCGAGGGCTTGGCTCGAACGAAAGGCGCAGGACCACGGGGCCTGGCCTGACACCTTGCCGCGTTCAACCAGCAAAGGAAGCTGGAGGAGCCGGGGGAGCGGAGGGACGGGAGGGCCGGGAGCCAAGCTGGTCAGCTGCAAACGCCGCCAGGACCACGCAGGGCATTGCAAATGGCCAGCGGGGGAAGCAATGCAACCCAAGTCTTTTGCGGGCCAGCACTGTCACTCAGCATCAAGGCAAGCTGGACAGCCTATTGGGTCAGCTGGAAGCACCGGGCACGGATGCCGACGAATACGGACAAAGCCGCGTGGAGTTCCTGCAAGACGGAATTGCCAGGTCATGAATGGCTTGTTCGCTGCGGTATATCCAGGTGGGACCCAATGCGGTCATAGCGTTGACACGCGTAAGATAAACTTGCAGTATAATATCATATATTCGCACACTAGAGCATTTTGCTTTAAAAATGCTCTGCAAGCCGTGCGTCGGCATGGCTTGCCGCTAGCTTCGTCGCAGGCGCAATTCACTTGTGCCGTCAGCGCCGGAGCGGGCGTCTTAAAGGCAATCTGCTCTAAAATACCTGCAGCTGGGCTGCGCGCCCTGGTTTGGAGAGGTTATGCCGGGCATCGAGAAAAGCCGCCAGGAGCTGCTTGCGGAAGCAGCCCTGCTGAAAGAACGTCTGCGTGAACTCGGCAGGGAACGCGACCTTCTGGCCAGCCTGGTTGAATCGGCCAGCGATGAGATCTGGTTCTGCGCTCCCGACGAAAGCTTCGCGCGGCCTCTGAACAAGGCTGCGCGGGATTTCCTGTCTCTCGCCAGGGCCGGCCTGCCCCCGCTCCAACGGGCGGAAGCCGATTCACCTCTGCCGATATTCAAGACACAGGCGGCACTCCTTTCGCCAGCCGAGTCCCCTTTGCGCCGCGCGCTGGCGGGAGAGACGGTGCACGGCGATGAAGCCGTACTGCTCCCGGAGAGCGGCGAAGTGCGGCACAGGGAATACAGGGCCAGTCCCATCCGGGATGAGCAGGGAGCCGTCAGCGGGGTGGTCGCCATTGCCCGTGATGTGACAAAAACCCGCAAGGCCGAGGCTGCCCTGCGCGAAAGCGACGAGAGCTTCCAGGTGGCCCTGGCCCATACGCCGGTGATGGTTTTTGCCGCGGACATGGACCAGCGTTTCAGCTGGGTTTTCAATCCGCCCTTCGGGCTCACGGCCGAGGAGATCATCGGCAAGACACTCCAGGAACTCATCAAGCCCGAGGATGCCAGCGAAGTGCAGGCCCTGGTTTCGGAGCTGATCGAATCCGGCCGGGCTATCCGGCAGGAGGTCGTGATCCGCTTCAGGGGCAGGGAGACGTGCTGGGATGTGACCATCGAGCCGAGGCGCGACGCGCGCGGCATCATCAGCGGCCTCATCGGCGTGGCCTATGACCTGACCGAGCGCAGGTGGGCGGAGAAGGCCCGTGAGCAGAGTGACGAGAAGTTCAGAAGGATCTTCCACCTGAGTCCGGCGATCCTGGCCATCTCGACGCTGCAGGATGGTGTCTACCTCGACGTGAACGAGGCTTTCAGCAAGCTGCTCGGCTACAGCAGGGAGGAAGCCACCGGCAAGAGCGCCTTTGAGTTTCAACTCTGGGCAGAGCCGGCCCAGCGCAACCTGCTTGCCGCACAGCTGAAAGAAAGAGGCTCGCTGCGCAGCCGGCTGGTGAGGTACAGGTGCAAGTCCGGCGAGATAAAGACCTTGGTCATCTCCGCCGAACTCATGGAGGTCGAGGGGCAGCAATGCGTGCTGGCGGCAGCCAGCGATTTCACCATGCAGCAGCGGCGCCACGATGCAATTCGCAAGCGCGAGGTGGAGTGGCGGGCCATTGTCGAGAACACCTCGGACATCATCGCGCGGATCGGCCGCGACTCCCGGTTTACCTATGTAAATCAAGCCGTGACAAAGGCTACCGGATTACTGCCCAGGGAAATCGTCGGCAAAGCCTTCCATGAGCGGGGTTTCAGCGTAGAAAACCTGGCAAAGGCCAGGCGTGCGCTCAAGACTGTCTTCGACAGCGGAAAGCCGGGGCTGCTCGAGCTGGCTGCGTCCGGACAGGGCAGGCCAGTGACCCTGCAGGTATGTCTTGTCCCGGAGTTCTCCCGCACAGGCGAAGTCGAAACCGTGCTGGCCATCAGTCGGGACATTTCGGAACTCAAGCAGACCGAGCAGGAGCTGCGCAGCAGCAGGGAGCACTACCGGCTGCTCTACGAGAGCGTCCCGCTGGGCTACCAATCCCTGGACGCGCGCGGATGCTACCTTGAGGTCAACCATGCCTGGCTCGAAGCCATGGGCTACAGCCGCGAGGATGTCATTGGCCAGCGGTTCGGCAGGTTCGTGGCGGAATCCGCCGCATACCTGGCGGAATCCTTCGCCGCATTCAAGCAATGCGGCGAGATCTCCGGTGCCGAGTTCGAGATGGTCCGCAAGGATGGCAGCCGCTTCATTGCTGCCTTTTACGGCAAGATCAGCACCGACGAGCAGGGCCGCTTCCGGCAGACGCACTGCATCATGCACGACGTCACGGCGCGCAAACGGGCCGAGGAGGAGATCAGGCGGGCGCAAACCGAGGCCGAGGCGGCGAGCCGGGCCAAATCCATGTTCCTGGCGCACATGTCCCACGAACTGCGGACTCCGCTCAACGGCGTCCTGGGCATGATCGAGCTGGCGCACATGGCCTGCGCCGATAAAAAGCAATGCAAGTACCTTGAGCTGGCCAAGCAGTCGGGCCATACGCTTTTGGATATCATCAACGACATCCTGGACCTGGCCAAGATCGAGGCAGGCAAGGCGGAGCTGAAGAACGAGCCGTTCAGCCTGCGTGAGGTCATGGAATCGACCATCGAGCCGCTGGCCATGCTCGGCAGGCGCAAGGGCCTCGATGTGTCCTGGCGCATGGACCCGCGGATTCCGGACCGGCTCGCAGGCGACCAGGGCCGTCTGCGCCAGGTGCTTGCCAACCTGGTGGGCAATGCCCTCAAGTTCACGGAGCGCGGCTCGGTTTCGGTCGATCTGGGCCTGAGCACGGGCGGGTTTGAAACCCGCCCCTACTGCCCTGCGGGCTTGGGGCTCATCTTCTCCATCGCCGACACGGGCATCGGAATTCCGCAGGACAAGCTTCCCCATTTGTTCGAGTCTTTCACCCAGGCCCTGACCTCGGCGCATGTCAAATTCGGCGGCACGGGCCTGGGCCTGTGCATTTCCAAGCGCCTGGTGGAAATGATGCAGGGCACAATCTGGGCCGAGAGCGTTGCCGGCCAGGGCAGCACGTTCAGCTTCACGGCGGTGTTCTGCGTCCCACAGCAGCCGACCCTGCCCGACGCTGCCCCCGCGTGCGGACCAGGCGTGCAAGGCAGGCGCCTGCGGGTCCTGGTTGCCGAGGACAATCAGATCAACCAGGTGCTCATCAGGGAGCTGCTCGGCATGCAGGGCCATACGGCCAGCATCGTCGGCACCGGCCTTGAAGCCCTGCAGGCACTGCGGCAGGCGGAGTATGACCTTGTGCTCATGGACATCCGCATGCCCGACATGAACGGCCTGCAGGCCGTGCAACGGATTCGGGCCGGCGAGGCCGGCAAAACGGACATCCCCGTGATCGCCCTGACAGCCTACGCCCTGGATGGCGACAGGAAGCGCTTCCTTGCGGCAGGCATGGACGGCTACCTGGCCAAGCCGATCAGGATCGAGGAGTTCAATACCGTGCTGCGCGACGTGGCCGGCAGGGCGTCCGGGTAGAAGCAGGGGCGGGTTTGAGACCCGCCCCTACACGCAGGCCGGGCCCTCTCTCGGCTTGTCTGCGAAGGGCTACTGGCCGCTGACGGACACGACCAGGCCGTTCTCGAAGAAGATGGCGCGCGTGCCGAAGCGGTTGGTCCAGTAGACCCACTTGTCGGCGTCGAGGCTCAGCGTGCTATGCGGGGATGGGTAGCCCAGGGCGGCCATGACACCGGGCTTGGTCATGCCCTTCATGGCCTTGCCGGCCTTGAGGCCCTGCTTGTCCAGCTCGGTCAGGCCGTCCAGGCTGACGGGCGTGGGTGAGAAGACCAGGTCCATGTAGGGCAGGACATCCATCTGGGTGCGCTTGGGGCTGTATTCGTAATAGATGACCTCGCCGGTCTCGGCCTGGATGAGCTTGAAGCCGCGATTCCACTTCTCCACGCGGAAGTGCGTGTTGGGCGGGAAGGTCTTGTGTTCGATGTTCGGGACGGTGATGGCCGGGTCGGTGTAGTTCGCGTAGCTGGCCACCAGGTCCTTGCTGCTGTCGCGGAAGGTATGGATGGTGAAGCGGTTGTACACGAATTTGCCGTCCGGCGTGTTGCGCATCATCTTCTGCTGGGCGCAGCCTGCGGCCAGCAGGGTCAGGACGAGCAAAAGGAGCAGGGGAAGAGGCCATCTGCGCATGTGCGTCTCCTTATAATTCGTTCGCTGAAGCAATTGACTATTATATAGCCAGCTTACATCAGAATAGATCAGTCTACAAGCAGGCCCCCGGCCCGTCATTTATCTACCGCGCATGCCGGCAGGCCCCTGCCGCATCAGGCACGGCCGCCTGCACATTGCGCGTGGGCGCGGGTTCCCGGGGCGAATCCGACTCATCGCACCAGGTCCAATATCTTCACCGCCCCGGCCCTCGCTCTACGGGCGTCGCCCGAGGCGGCGACGTCCAATCGTGCTGTCCTGCACGATTGTGACTCGGGCCGTCCTGGCCGCGAGCAAAAAATGCGGGGGGGCCGGGGGCGCCGTTGCGCCTCGCCGAGACCGTGCCTACCCGCCCCTACACGCAATTTGCACGCATAGTCTGCACCGCGCCATCCCGCCTTTCCGCCCTCCAGCGTAGTCTCGCGCCTGCCTGATCAACCCGGTCGGCCCACCTGGGCCGGGACCCCAGGCACCCCACGCACCTGTGCAACGTGGCGGCCGCTTGCGGCTGCCCAAAGGAGGAAAGCGCATGTCCCTGGCCAGCCTGCCCGAGGTCTCGTTCTGCGAGACCGACGCGGCCAAGGTGCGCGAGTGGCTGCTGGCCACGCACCAGGCCATAACCGGCCGCACGCTCTATCCAGGCAACCCGGAGCGGCTGTGGCTGGAGTTCGTGGCCGAGGTCATCACGCGCCAGCGGGTCATCATCGACCACACGGGCAAGATGAACCTCTTGCGCTACGCAAGCGGCGCGTTCCTGGACCACAAGGGCGCGGAGCGCCAGACCGCGCGCCTGGCGGCCGCGCCAGCCATGACCACGCTGCGTTTTTCGCTCACCACGCCGCTCGATTATCCCGTGGCCATCCCGGCCGGCACCCGCGCAACACCGGACGGCCAACTCATGTTCGCCACGAGCGGATACTCCGAGATCAAGGCCAAAGACGAGTGGGTCGACGTTGAGGCGGTCTGCCTGGAGGCGGGCAGCCAGGGCAATGGCCTGCTGCCCAGCCAGGTCAACCGCCTGGTGGACCCGCTGGCCCACGTGGCCAAGGTGGCCAACACGACCACGACCACGGGCGGCGCGGACGTGGAGACGGACGAGGCCTATCGCGAGCGCATCCGCCAGGCGCCCGAGGGCTACAGCCTGGCCGGGCCGCGCGGGGCCTACCGCTACTGGGCCATGAGCGCGCACCAGGACATCATCGACGTGGCCGTGTATTCGCCCGAGCCCTGCGTGGTGAACGTGCGGCCGCTGCTCAAGGGCGGCCTGGTGCCCGATCCCATTGCCGACAAGCCGATCCTGGACGCGGTGGCGGCCATGCTCGACCCGGAGGAGCGCCGGCCGGACACGGACCAGGTGGTCGTGCAGCCGCCCGAGGCAGTGCCCTACGACCTGCAGCTGACCTACTGGCTCGACTCGGCCAACGCGCCCTTCGTGAAGCAGATCCAGCAGGCCGTGCAGCAGGCCGTGAGCGACTACCGCTCCTGGCAGCGGGGCAGGCTCGGCCGCGACATAAACCCCTCCAAACTGTCCGCCCTGTGCATGGCCGCGGGCGCCAAGCGCGTGGACATCGCCAGCCCGGCCTTCAGGACCCTGGAGCGCTGGCAGGTGGCCCAGGAGGGCACGCCCGGCGTCAACTACGGAGGCCTGGAAGATGAGTAGGAGCCTGCGCGAGGTGGACCTGCTCGACCTCGTGCCCGTGTCCATCCGGCACGATCCGGCCGTGCAGGCCGCGACCAGGGCCCTGCAGCAGGAGTACCTGGCCGTGCAGGACGAGCTGGCCAGGGTGCTCATCCGGCCCAGGCTGGACGAACTGGACGAGCCGCTCTTGTCCCTGCTGGCCTGGGAGGAGCACCTGGACGGCCACGAGGGCTGGCTGCTGGCCGCGGGCGAGGAGGAGCAGCGCGCGCTCATTGCGCAGGCCGCCGAGATCCACCGCACCAAGGGCACGCTGTTCGCCGTGCGCCGGGTCTTCGAGCTGCTGGGCATGCGCGCGTTCATCGAGCGCTGGTTCGAGTACGGCGGCGAGCCCGGCACCTTCCGCGTGGAGGTGCTGGAGATCGGCAACCAGGGCCTGGACCAGGGCATGTACGAGCTGCTGGAAAAACTCGTGGACGAGTACAAGGCGGCCCGCTCGCACATGACCGGGCTGAAGATATTCCTTACGGGCAAGGCCCAGCTGTGCCTGGCCGGGGCCATGCTCGGCGGCGAGGCTATCACGGTCTACCCGTGGAGCACGCGGGAGGTGCAGTCCACGGGCGTGCTGCGCCTGGGCACCGGATATCAGTGCGTGGAAACCGTAACCATTTATCCCCTGAGCTAGGAGACGATTCATGGCCGAGCAGTTCTATACGATCCTCACCAAGGTGGGCCACGCCAAGCTGGCCAACGCCCTGGCCCTGGGCCAGAGCGTGAGCCTGACGCACATGGCCGTGGGCCAGGGTGTGAGCGGCGGCTACTACGAGCCCACGGAAACGCAGACAGCGCTGAAAAGCGAGGCCTGGCGCGGGCCGGTCAACGCGCTGAACGTGGACCCGCAGAACGCCAGCTGGCTGGTGGCCGAGCTGGTCATCCCGACCAGCGTGGGCAACTTCACGGTGCGCGAGGCCGGCCTGTTCGACGTGGACAACGACCTGATCGCCGTGGGCAAGTACCCGCAAACCTACAAGCCGCAGCTGGCCGACGGCGCGGGCAAGGACCTGTACATCCGGCTGATAGTGCAGGTGAGCAACACCAGCGTGGTCACGCTCAAGGTGGACCCGGCCGTGGTGCTGGCCACGCGGGGCTACGCGGAAGCGCAGGCCGACGAGGCCGAGATCGCGGCCAAGGCCTACAGCGATGGCCGGCTGGCCGCGCACAGCGACAGTTATCGGGGCTTCGGGCTCGACGGCCGGCACACGGCTTATACGGGCGACCTGGACGCCATCGAGCGCAACAGCCTGTATGCGGTGCAGAAAGGCCAGGCCACGCACCTGCCCGCAGACATGCCGGCAGGCGTGCAGGGCTTTGTGCAGACCATGGTCCAGCCGGCCGATAGCGGCCGCACGCAGCTCGTGTGGAGCGTGGACGACGCGGGCCATCCGGGCTGGTGGCGCAGGCGCGTGAATGGGGGCTGGGGCGAGTGGAGCGTGGTGGGCGCGGCCATGGGCCTGCCCGTGGGCACGGTGGTCTGGGTGCCGGGCACCACGCCGCCTCCCGGCATGCTGGCCGTCAACGCGGGCGACGTCATCGGCCGCTCTACCTGGCCCGAGCTGTGGGAGTTCGCGCAAGCCTCCGGGCTGCTCGTCACGGATACCGAGTGGCAAGCCCAGGCCTCGGTGCATTCCTCGGTCGGCAATTTCTCGGACGGCGACGGTTCGACGACCTTCAGATTGCCCAAGCTCGTGGACTACCTGCGCGGCGCTGATCCGAGCAATGGCAGGCCGGTGGGGTTGTGGCAGGGGGATGAGTTCAAGGCACACAACCATCAATTGTCATCCTCTTGGTTCAACATAGGTTCAGCAGGGTCTGGAACCACACTATCTGGCGCTCTTGTAACCCAAGGCCTTACTACCGGATCTTCTGGCGGCTTCGAAACCCGCCCCAAGTCCATCAACTGGCTGCCCTGCATCCAGGCCGCCAGCCTGCCGGTCAACTCGGGCACCGTGGACATGCTGGCCTTGGCAGCCGAGGTGGCCAGGCTGAGCAGCGGGACGGGCGGAGAGGGCTTGAGCAGCGGCCTGCCCGTGGGCACCATGATCTGGGTGCCGGGCACCACGCCTTTGCCGGGCATGCTGGCCGTCAACGACGGCGCGAGCGTCAGCCGGACCACTTGGCCGCAGCTCTGGGAGTACGCGCAGAACTCGGGACTGCTGATTACGGAAGCCGAATGGCAGGGCCAGGCGGCGGCGCAAACGTCGGTCGGCTACTTCTCGGACGGCGACGGCGTGAACACATTCCGCCTGCCCAGGCTGCGCGATTTCGTGCGCGGCGCTGATCCGAGCAACGGGCGGGGCGTGGGTACGTGGCAGGCGGATGGGATTAAACAGCATAATCACCCTATTAGGGTAAGCCGTACGGTCGGTGTCGGTGGTTCAACCACTGTCTTGCCTGCAAGCGATACAGAGACGCCAAGCGTTACTTCTACCAGCTACATCACAGCCTTCGGCAACGACGAAACCCAACCCAAGTCCGTCTCCTGGCTACCCTGCATCCAGGCGGCCAGCGTGCCTGTCTACTCCGGCACAGTGGACATGCTGGCCCTGGCCAGCGAGGTGGCTGGGAAGGCGGACAAGAGCGGGGTTGTATTTCAGTCGGCATACGTTTCAGAACCCCAGATAATGGTGCTGAATGGCTCAATCACTCTGGCGCATGGCCTAGTGGATTCCGCTCTTAACCCAGTCGATCCTAAAGTAGTACAATGCCGAATTAAGTGTGTAGTGGCGGAAGGCAGCTACAGTGTAGGCGACGAGGTTATAATTGGTCCGGCGCCTGATGATGATGGCTCGACGGGCAGGGGTTTGGTTGTAGTTCCTACAGCGACAAATCTTTTCGTGAAGGTGGGAAATGGAGTGCCAACCATATTAAGCAAAAGCACCACCGCACGGTTGAATATAACTCTGGCGAACTGGAAATTGATTGTGAGGGCGTACGCATGACCAAGCATTACATCGATGCAAGCGGCAACTACATCGGCGCCTTCGGGCCAGGCGTGCACGCGCCTGACGGCGGCCTAATAGTACCAAGCGCGCCTCAAGACGCCCGGCAGAATTGGCAGGACGGCGCTTGGGTGTGGCCCACGGATGTGCTCGCCACCGCCATCCGCGCCGAGCGCGACCGCCGGCTGGCGGCCACGGATCGCTACGCCCTGAACGACTATCCCCACGCGGGCGATGCCGCGCGGCAGGCCTGGCAAGACTATCGGCAGGCCTTGCGGGACATGCCCGAGCAGCAGGGCTTCCCCTGGGCCGGGCCGGATGATGCGGCCTGCCCCTGGCCCGAGCAGCCGGCGCAGCCGCCGGCGGGCGGCTAGGCGAGACTGGAAATCACAGGGCCTCGGCGTGAAGCCGGGGCCTTACTTTTTCTTGCGCCGCTCCTCGCGCCGAGCCTTGCGCCATTCCCAGGGCGGCACGGGGTCCTTGCCCTGCCACAGCCCGATCCGCTGCTGCCTGGCGCGGGCCTCCAACTGCAGCCAGGCCGTGCATTCGGCCATCTTGCAGTATGCCCGATAGACCCAGGCCCAGCCATGGGCCACGATCTCGGCGTTGAGCACGCGGCCGTCCTCCAGGGTGATGCGCCCGATGATGCGGCCGTAGCGGTCCACGTCCAGCTCCTGCACGTCCACGTCCTGCAGGGCGGCCATTTCTCTGGTGAATTCCGTGGCCCTGCTGCCGTAGGCCTGCTTCTTCTCCGGGCAGTCGATGCCGAACAGCCGCACGCGTACCTGGCGCTTATCCTCGGTGAGCACGGTCAGGGTGTCGCCGTCGCTGACCTTGATGACTTTGGCCGGCAGGGCATAGCAAAGCCCGGGCCAGGGCAGGGGCCCGATCAGGAACATGGCCAGGAGCCCGATCTGGAGCATGAGCAGGGCAATGCCGCGCATAATCGAACATGGTAGCCCCGCCAGAGCGACCCGGCAAGCCATCCTGGCGCGCAGGCCAAATAAATAATGACCTGGCGGTCTGCTCGGCCAGGCCATGAAGGCATGCGCGGTGATCCCTGTAAATACTTATCCCACAAGGGTGTTTCTGCCTGGAAATCTATGGCCACAGCGCAGGTTGTTGTTATTTTTTATCAACTTGACAGAAGGTTGCCTTTTCTGTTGGGAAGTGCTCTTATATAAACAGCTTTTAAGAAATCAATAGATAGTTTCAAAGCCTGAGTAAGCTTTTGGCTGGTGATACAGGACAAATTGCATTTACGCTCAAAGTACTTGCCGCATCTCCTGCCGGAAACAGTGCGGCAAGGGCAAGCTGAACATCCGGCCGCAGGAGCCTGCGGCACCATTTGCAATATGTGATTCGAAATTCACGAGGCGTTGATGCCTCGTTCCAGAGCAATGTTTGGCCTGTCGCAGGCCTGTGCTTCGAGGGCGTTTGGGACAGTACGTATGGTGCATTGGATGTACCGGTACTGAGTGCTTGCTACCTGATGCGGTATTCGGAGGGAACCTGTGCGCATATCATTTTTCTGGAAGATCCTGGGCGTTTGCCTAAGCACCATCGTCCTATTGGCAAGCTGTATCGTGTTCGGCGTGAACCATTACGTGAGCAAGGAATTCGACGCCGAGTCCCTGCAGCGTCTCCGGACCTACATGAACAGCCTGGACCATGAGGTCCGGGACAACGCGCTGATGCTGTCGACCGTGGCCAAGCTCATGGCCGAGAACCCTGACGTGGCCAGGGCCCTGGACCAGGGCGACGCCGCCTTCCTGCGCGGCTACGCCCGGGAGGTCATGGGCTCCTCGGGGGTCGAATTCATCACCATCGCCGACAGCCGCGGTTCGGTCCTGGCGCGCGGCCACTCGGACAAGGCCGGGGACTCCATCCTCAATCAGACCAATGTGCAAAAGGCGCTCAACGGCCAGGCCTCGGTGGGCATGGAGCCGGGCAGGGTGGTCAAATTGTCCCTGCGCGCGGGCCAGCCCGTGCGCCTGGACGGCCGGATCGTGGGCGTGATCACGCCCGGCATCGACCTGGCCTCCCTGAAGTTCGTGGACTCCATCAAGCAGCGCTTGGGAGTGGAATGTACGCTCTTTGATGGTGACACGCGGGCCTCCACCACCATCCAAGTGAACGGCAAGCGGGCCGTGGGCACGAAGATGGACAACCCCGTGGTCCTGGAGACCGTGATCCAGCGCGCGCAGCCCTTCATCGGCCGCAACAAGATCCTGGGCAGTGACCACGACACGGCCTACTGGCCCATCATAGCCGCTAACGGCAAGACCGCGGGCATGTTCTTCATCGGCATACGGCGCGACGTCATCGAGACCACCCAGCAGAGCATCACGAGCTCCGTGATCCTGATTTCCGCGCTCGTGGGCCTGCTCATGCTCGGCCTTTCCGTGGTCGTTGCCCGCTCCCTGACCAAACCCATCATCCGCGCCGCCGAGTTTGCCTCCAGGGTGGCCGACGGCCAGCTGGACCAGACCCTGACGGTCACCAATCGCGACGAGATCGGCATGCTGGCCCAGGCGCTCGGGCGCATGGTCGAGAACCTGCGCAGCATGTTCGCCCAGGCCGAGGCCAAGACCCGCGAGGCCGAGGCGCAGGCCGAGCAGGCCCGCAAGGCCACGCAGGAGGCCCAGCAGGCCAAGGCCCAGGCCGAGTCGGCCAAGCGCGAAGGCATGCTGCAGGCCGCGGCCAGGCTGGAGGGCGTGGTCGAGGTCGTGTCTTCGTCCTCGGAGGAGCTGTCGGCGCAGATCGAGCAGTCGGACAAGGGCGTGGACGAGCAGTCCAAGCGCATCGGCGAGACGGCCACGACCATGGAGGAGATGAACGCCTCGGTGCTCGAGGTGGCCAGGAACGCCGGCGACGCGGCCGCGGTCTCGGACAGGGCGCGCACCAAGGCCGAGGCGGGCGCGGCCATCGTGGGCCGGGTTTTGGCCGGCATAGGCGAGGTGCAGAACCAGTCCGTGGCGCTCAAGAAGGACATGGAGGATCTGGGACGGCAGGCCGAGGCCATCGGCCGGATCATGAACGTCATCTCGGACATCGCCGACCAGACCAACCTGCTGGCCCTCAATGCGGCCATCGAGGCGGCCCGCGCCGGAGATGCCGGGCGCGGCTTCGCCGTGGTGGCCGACGAGGTGCGCAAGCTGGCCGAGAAGACCATGCAGGCCACCACCGAGGTCGGCAACGCCATCCGCGGCGTGCAGCAGGGCACGCGCAAGAACATGGACAACGTGGACCGCTCGGTGCAGACCATCGAGCAGGCCACCCAGCTGGCCCGCGAATCCGGCGAGGCCCTGCGGGAGATCGTGCAGCTGGTGGAAAAGGCTTCGGACCAGGTGCGCGGCATCGCCACGGCCTCGGAGCAGCAGTCCACGGCCAGCGAGGAGATCAGCCGCGCCGTGGAGCAGGTCAGCGCCATCTCCTCGGAGACGGCCCAGGCCATGGGCGAGGCGGCCAAGGCCGTCATGGAGCTGGCCGGCCAAGCCCAGGTGCTCAAACGCCTGGTGGAGGAGCTGAAGGACGCCTAGCCAGCCCCTGGTGTGACGCTGCCGGCAGGTCCGCCGGCTGTTGCGACCAATCGATACACAAAGGCCCCGGGCGACCGGGGCCTTTGTATGGCAGATTGCTTGTTGAGCGTTTTGCACAAGAACTGACAGAAACTGGGCAGGGCTTTGCCCTCCCAGACCCTCCCACCAGGGGAATGATTCCCCTGGACCCCCCATTTCAAATGCAATTTGCTTGAAGACGCCTGCTCCGGCGTTGACGGCGCAAGTGAATTGCGCCTGCACCTGCGCAGGGCTTGCAGAGCATTCTCAAAAGCAAAATGCTCTATTCCGACAGGGACATGATCTTGGCGTTGTGGATGCCGAGCTTGGTGAGGACATCGCGCGCGACAGGCACCACGGCCTTGGGCACCAGCAGGATGAACTCCGCCCCGACCCGCTTGGCCTCGGCGGCGAAAACCCCGAGCTGGCCGGCTGCGTGCTCGGAGCTGATGCTGCAGGCGGTCTCGACCTCGCAGATGTAGTTGGGGGACACGGATTTGGCGATGGAGGGCTTCGAACGCCAGGCCATGAGATCCGGGACAAGGCTTTGGCCATCGCTCTTGATCGGGTCCGGCCGCTCATAGCCGCAGATGCCGTCGGCCTTGACCAGGGCGCAGCCCTGCGTGCGGCCCAGGTAGCCGGCCAGGGTGAAGGCCATGCTGTCGTGCTGGGACTGGGCCTGCTCGGAACGTTTCATCGCAGCCTCCTTGCGTACGAGTGACATCCGATACGGCTGCGCTTCGCGCAGGCGTGCATCTTGCCCAGCCTGTGCGCGAAGGCCTTTTTCGCCGTATCTGCCTGCCTGATTTGGCTGACCTGCCTGACCTGCCTCACTTGCCTGGCCTGCTGACCCGCTCGCGCGGATTGCCGCAAGGCGCGCGGGAACGCAGGGTAACGTCACGCGTTGCGCAGGCCGGGTGAGACAAGTTTTCAAATATTCTAATGAATTATCCCGCTCGTCAAGCGGCTGCCCCGAGCCCTGGGGCCGCTGTCCGCGGCCTCTGCCTTCCTCTTCCGCCAAGTCCGCTCCGCATGCCCCCGTCATAGCGCGCATATCCTGCACCACGCCATCCCGTCTTTTCGTCCTCCCGACTATCCTGCGCCTGTCTGACTACCCATGGGCTGCTCCATGGGCCGGCCCATGGGGCCACAACCTTTACGAGCCCTTACGAGGAAAGACGGCATGGACAGCTACGACCTGTGTACAGCCTGGGAAGCGGCCGTGGCCGCCAACACGGAGCTGAACGATTGGATCAGCGCCACCTTCGGCCGGCCGCTTGCGCGCTTTGTGGGCGTGAACCCGCGCAGCAAGCCCGGCAAGCTCGACTGCCCGTACATCGCTTTCGACCCGCAAAAGAGCGTCACGGGCGAGGTCAAGCTGCACGAACTGCAGGTCGCGGTGCTGCTCGGCGTGGCCGATGACCAAGTGGAGAGCACCACGAACCGTACGGAGTACCGGGGCCTCAAGCGCCTGCGCAGCGAGCTTTTGCCGCGCGTGCAGGCGGCCATCAGCGGCGCCGTGGACGTGGAGACGCTTGGGCCCATCGAAGCCCAGAGCACTTCGCCCGAGGACGGATATTTCGAGCTGACCATGCTCGTGACCGCCAAGTTACCGAAAACACTAGGCTGATAGGAGGAAATCATCATGCAGGCCAAGGGTTCCAAATCCAAGCTGCTCCTCGATTTCGAGCAGAGCTACAAGACCGCCCCGGCCGTCAAGGCCGGCAAGGCCATGCCTTTCAACACCTGCAGCGTTAAGGGCACGCGCACGCTGCAGGCCGCCCAGACCATCACCGGCCGCCGCGATCCGGTCATGCCCTTTGCCGGCAACATGGACGTGGCCGGCGACCTGAGCGTGCCCGTGGACGTGCGCGCCATGGGCAACTGGCTCAAAGCCATGTTCGGCGCGCCGGCCACCACCGGCGCAGGCCCCTACACGCATACCTTCAAGCTTGGCGAGGCCATGCCGAGCTTCGGCCTGGAGAAGCGCTTCGAGGACATCGGCCAGTACATCTTCTGCTCGGGCTGCAAGGCCTCCAAGCTGTCCATGTCCGTTGGCGGCGACGCCGAACTCGTGGCCAGCATCGGCATCGTCGGCGCCACCGAGTCCGCGCCTTCGGCCACGCCTTACCAGCTCGACCCGGCGGCCATCGCCTTCGACCGTTTCCAGAACTTCCAGGCCTCGATCGAGGAAAACGGCGTAGCGCTGGCCAATTGCACCGAGTTCTCCCTGGAGATGGATTTCGGCCTGGACACCGGCAACTACGTCATCGGCGGCCAGGGCACGCGCAACAGCCTGCCCGAGGGCGTGGCCAGCATCAGCGGCACGCTGAGCGCCCTGTTCGAGGACGCGACGCTGCTTAACAAGGCCGTGAACATGGCCGAGACGAGCCTGCGCCTGTCTTTCACCAGCGGCACGCACAGCCTGTCCTTCCTGTTCCCCGAGGTCGTGCTCGAACAGCAGGCCCCGGCCATCGAGGGCCCGCAGGGCGTGAAGATCCAGCTGCCCTGGAAGGCCTACTTCGGCGACGACGCCGTGAACAACAGCGCCGTCGTGGTCACGCTGACCAACGACGTGGCCGGCTATTAGGAGTCCACATGCCCAAGCTGACCCTGCCGTCCGGGGCCGAAGTGGAATTCTGCGGCCTGTCCTTTGAGGCGGCCGACGCCTATCTGGCCCGCGAGAGTGAGCTTTTGGACGAGAACAAGAGCGACCATGAGCGCATCGCCGGCCGCCGGCAGCTCATGCGCGAGACCCTGGAGCAGACCTGCCCCGAGGCCTGGGCCAGGGCCAGACAGAGCAACAGGGACGTGGCCGCGCTGCACCGGGCCGTGCTGGCCGAGACCTTCGGCAGCCCGGACACTGAAAAAAACTCGTAGCGGTCTGGCAGTGGGCGGCCGACGCCACGCGGCAGTCCTACTGCCAGACCTGCCGCACAGATCATGGAGGCCAGCCCCCATGCGCCACGTGCGAGTGGAAAGCGCCCGAGCTTGCGCGCGAAAACCGCGCGGCCTGGGCCTTGTGGACAGCGCTCCAGACGCAGTGGCGAGTAGGCCCGGGTGGCGCCGTGGGCCTTTCCTACCCGGCCGTGGAGGTGACAGCCCACTGGCTGGGCATCGAGCCCACGCGCTCCCTGTGGCGCAAGATCAGGCTCCTGGAGGCCGAAGCGCTGCGGCGGATGTACCAGGAGCGCGAGGAGCGCGCCGGCCGGACGGGTTAAAGCCCGCCCGGCCGGCCATAACCCCTAGCCGCAAGCAGGCGGTGAAGCATGGCCATCGCGACGAATGAATACAAGTTCACTGAAAAGGATCTCCGGACGCTCACTCAGGCGAGCGCCGAGCTGCGCACGGCCACCAAGGAAATGCAGCAGGTGTCCGCGGCCGCTCTCGGCACGGCGGAAGCGCATAAAAAGACCGTGGCCGCGGGCGGCACCGCTCTGAGCAGTCTGCGCCTCGGCAATCCCGCTGGCTCCGTCTCCGATTTGTCCGGGCCCGTGACCGCGGCCGACATGGAGGCCCAGAGCCAGCAGGCATCTATGAATAGGAGCTGGTTGTCGGAGAAAAGCGGCCAGGCTTGGGATTGGGCCACGGAGAAGACCAAGGAGAGAGTCCAGGTCGGCATCAAGGAAATGGAGGAGTGGGGCGAAAAGGCCATGGACGTCTCGGACGAGATCAAGGCGCTCGGCAAGAACACCATGGAGGAATTCGGCCAGGTCATCCAGACCGTTGCAGCGGGCGGCAAGGCGAACTTCAAGTCCATGACCGATTCGATCATCGACGACCTCAAGCGCATCGCCATCCAGATGGCCACGGGCTGGCTGGCCAAGACGGTCGGCTCCTACCTGGGCAGCGCCCTGAGTGGCTGGCTGGGCAGTGGAAGCGGAGGCACGACCGGGGGCACAACCTATGGCGGCTACCCGATAGCAGAACCGGTCTATGCCGCCCATGGCCTGGCCTTCGACCAGTCGGGCGTCATGGCCTTTGCCAAGGGCGGCATCGTCAGCCGGCCCACGGTCTTCCCCTTTGCCCGCGGGGTCGGGCTCATGGGCGAGGCCGGACCCGAGGCCATCATGCCCCTGTCCAGGACCGCGTCCGGTGATCTGGGCGTGCGGGTGGCCGACAACTCCGCGCCGCAGAGCGTGCGCGTGGAGATCCACAACGAAAGCGGCGAGAAACTCGAGGTCTCCAAGTCCGAGGCAAGCAACGACATCCAGGGATTGGTGGTCTCCCTGTGGCTCGACGCCTTTGAACGCAACAGGGGCGGTCTGCGGACCTCCCTGGGAGGATAGAATATGGCCCTGCCGCGTTTTCCATCCATTACCGCGCCCGACTACGGCCTGGACGAGCGGCTCTACAAGCCGCAGGTGCGCCAGGAGTTCGAGGCCGGCTACGTGCAGACCCGGCCCAGGTTCACGCGGGCCAGGCGGCGCTGGTCGCTCAGCTGGAGCTCGCTGCCGGAAATCGAATACCAGATCCTGGCCGGCTTCTTCATGGACAACCAGGGCAGCGCCTTCGAGTGGGAGCATCCCAGGACGCATGTGCTGCATGTGTGCCGCTTCAGCGGGGACGAGCTGCCGGGAACCATCAGCAAGCCCGGCCGCCGCTCCGTGCAGTGTCTCATGGAGGAGGTCTAGGTCATGCCCATCCCTCTTTCATCCGTGGTGCTGGAGGAGAAGAACAGGCTCGCCACGAGCGAGGCCTTCCTCCTGGCGCTGGAGATCAGCGTGCCGGGTGTGGACGAGCCCATCCGCGTGGTGAGCAACACCGAGAACGTCACCTGGCGCGGCGTGGAGTGGATCGCCTTCCCCTTCGAGATCGACGAACTGAGCGACACCTCCAAGGGCGAGGTGCCGCGCATCGAACTCAAGGTTTCCAACGTGAGCCGGGCCCTGGAGCGCTACATCCACGACTACGATGCCTATGTGAAGCGCTTCGGCTTCTCGCCCATCACGGTGAGCATCATCGTGCTCAACACGGCGGACCTGGGAAGCGGCGTGCCCGTGGTGGAGCACCTGTTCGAACTCAAGCAGCCCAAGACCGACGCCAAGTGGGCCACCTTCGTGCTCGGGGCGAGCAATCCCTTCGACCTGCGCTTTCCCACGGCCATGCTGCGCAAGAACGCCTGCCGCTTCCGCTTTAGGGACGCGCGCTGCGGCTATCGGGGCGAGGCGGACGGCTGCGACAAGACCCTGAGCCGCTGCCGCGCGCTGAAGAACTCGGAGCGCTTCGGCGGCTTTCCGGGCGTGGGCACGCCGGGGGTGTACCTTGCGTCCTGACCTGCGCGACCTGGCCGGCATCCCCTTTGTGGACGGCGGCCGCGACCCGGCCCAGGGCCTGGACTGCTGGGGCCTGTTCCGCCTGGCCATGCAGCGTTTCGGCCACGAGGTGCCGGACTATGCGCTGTCGGCCTTTGCCACGCAGCTCATCGGCGAGACCGCGGCCCGCGAGCTGGCCGCCAAATGGCGGCGCGTGGAGCGCCCGGAGCCGGGCTGCGCCGTGTGCATGGCCCTGGACCCGGCCGCGCCCGGAAGCGTGCAGCACTTCGGGGTCTACGTGGGCCAGGGCCTGTTCATTCACTGCCTGGAGAAGACCGGCTCCATCCTGTCGCATATCGGCGACAAGTTCTGGGCCGGACGCATCAAGGGGTACTACACGTGGAATGCTTGAAGATCCATTATGTGCGCAACCAGCTCGACCCGCTGCGCTCCACGGAGCTGGTGGAGGTCGAGCCGGGCAGGCCCCTGCGGGCCTACATGGCCGAGCTGCACCCCCTGGCGCCCGCGGGCTTCGACATCGTGGCCTGCATCAACGGCCGGGTGGTGGCCGAGGGCGCCCTGGACCTGGTGCCCCTGGCGGACGACTCAGTGGTCGTTACGGCCCGGCCCATGGGCGGCGGCGACAGCAAGAACACCTGGCGCATCGTGGCCATGGTCGTGGTGACGATCGTGGCAGCCGTAGTGAGTTATGGGGTCGGTGGAGTAGTTGCTGGATCAGCTTTCGCTGGTAGCGTCAGTGCTGCTACAGGGCTCAGTACGGGAATGGTAGGCGCAATGGTCGGTGCTATGGCTGGTGCTGCGATCAGCCTTGCCGGCTCTTATGCCGTGAACGCGCTCATACCGCCAACGACCCCGGATTTCGGCGGACCCAATAGCAATCAAGGCAATTCCCCGACTTACGGCTGGGACCCGAGCCCCAATGCCTCGAGCGAGGGCGTGACCCTGCCCGTGCTCTACGGCAGGCAACGCGTGGCGCCGCCCATCATCGCCAAGTACGTGGAGACAGTCGGAGACAAGCAGTACCTGCATGTGCTCATGGCCGTGGCCGACCACGAGCTGCAGAGCATCGGCGACGTGGAGATCAACGGCCAGCCCGCGAGCAAGTTCAGGGACGTGCAGGTCGAGACGCGCCTGGGTGCTGCCAACCAGAGCCCGATCCAGCACTTCAACGACCTCAGAACGGACATCCCGCTGCAGGCCAAGATCGACATGGATTGGGCCGCGCGGGAGATCCCCGGCAATACGGTCCAGGGGCTCGGCATCTGCATCCTGTGCCCAGGCGGCCTGTATAAGATCAGCAAGAAGGGCAAGTTCGAAAGCCAGGTCATCCGGCTGTGCATCGAGATGCGCCGTAAGGGCGAAACCGAGTGGACGCGCAAGCACGGCAGGAACCTGACCGTGCGCAAGGTCACCACCTGGTACTGGTCCGGCGGCTGCTATGCCAACTCCTATAATAGCGAGTATCAGGTCTACGAAGCGAGATGGGTGGAGCTGGAGGCCGGCTCCAAGGACAGGCAGGCGCATGTCGAGGGGGAGCGGTACAACCCGTCCAAGGATAAGCAGTGTCATGTGGGCGGAATCTTCCGTTCCCGCTACATATGGCGCTGGATCTACGGCGAGACAATCTACGTTCCCGGCGAGATCGAGCTGGATTACGTGGAGATGCTCGGCAGCAAGCCTTCGGCCCTGCGCCAGGTGTTCTGGTTCGACAACCTGGAGGCCGGCGAGTACGAGGTGCGCGTGCGCTTCGCCGAGCAGCCGCCCACGGGACAGAGCTACGGCACGGACGCCTACCTGGAGTTCGTGCAGACCTCCATCACCGACGATTTCAGCTACCCGGGCACGGCCCTGCTCGCCGTGCGCGCTCTGGCCACGGACCAGCTCTCCGGCGGCATGCCGCGCATCACCTGCCTGGCGGAACGCTCGAGTGTGCTCGTGTACGATCCGGAGCAGGATCTGGCCGAGCACCGGCCGACCAATCCGGCCTGGGCCTGCTATGACCTTTTGCGTAGCGAGCTGGCGGGCAACGTGCCGGTCGAGCGTATCCTTTACCCGGCCTTCAAGTCCTGGGCTGAGTGGTGCGAGGAGAAGGGGCTCGAGTGCAACCTGTACTTCGACTCGCCGAGCAGCCTGCGCCGGGCCCTGGACATGCTCTCGACACTCGGACGGGGCACCATCGTGCAGATGGGCTCGCTGTTCACCTGCATCGTGGACCGGCCGTGGACAGCACCCATGTCCATGCAGCGCTTCCTGTTCACCATGGGCAACATGGTCGCGGACTCCTACCGCGAGGAGTTCCTGGCCTACCAGGAGCGCGCCAATGCGGTGGAGATCACCTACTTCGACGCCGCGTTCGGCTACAGTCGCCAGACCGTTGAGCTGTACCAGCACGGCTTCGACACCTCCAGCCAGGGCATCAAGAAACGCGCGGAGACGCTCTTCGGCTGCACCTCGCGCAGCCAGGCCCTGGCCCATGCCCAGGCCCTGCTGAACCGCAACCGCTACCTGAGCCTGACGGTCTCCTTCGACGCGGACGCCGATGCCATCGCCTGCATGCCGGGCGACGTCATCGACGTGTCGCACGACGTGCCGCAATGGGGCTTTTCGGGTCGCATCCTCTCGGCCGGGCCGGATTATGTGGAGCTGGACCGGGAGGTCACGCTCCTGCCCGGCAAGGTTGGAGATAAGGGCTACGTGCTTCAGCTCAAGCGCAACCAGGACGACAAGCGCGAGGAGGTGGCCATAGCTGGCGTGGCCCAGGAGACAAGCACTTCCGTGCTCAGCCTGGCCGGCAACTGGACCCACGGCCTGCCTCAGGCCGGGGACCTGTACGCCTTCGGCGAAAGCAAACGGGTCAGCAAGGCCTTCCGCGTGCTGTCCATCACCCGCTCGTCCGACCTGCGGCGCAGGATCACGGCCCTGGAATACCTGCCCGAGGTCTACGAGGGCAACGTGCCGGATGGAGCCCTGGATCCCGTGAACAGTCTGCCGGCCGTGGAGGGCCTTATCGCCAAGGAGGTCTGGACCATGGGCTCGGACGGATCGGGCCGCTCGATCCTCGACCTGTCCTGGCGCGGCATGGCCATGGCCTGGCAAGTCTTCTTGCGCGAGCCCGGTGTGACGGACTGGGCGCGCATGGGCCTGAGCCTTCTGCCCAGCTTCCGCGTGGACATGCCTTTAGAGGCCGGCCGGACCTACGAAGTGGCCGTCTCGGCCACGAGCGCTGCCGAGGATGGCCAGACCGCCAAGGTGACCGTGCTCGGCAAGCTCGCGCCGCCCTCGGACGTGGAGGGCTTCCTGGCCTATGTCGCCGGCGAGGAGATCGCCTTCCGCTGGGAGCACATCCCGGACATGGACTTGTGGGGCTACGAGATCCGCTATGGCGAAACCTGGGAGAGCGCCAAGGTCTGCGTGGACGGCGTGCAGGAGAACAGCGCGCGCTGGCGGCCGCCCGGCTCGGGCACCTACAGTTTCCTGATCAAGGCCCTGGACAACGGCGACAACTACAGCCGGGACGCGGCCACATCCGTGGCCACGATCAGCCTGGAGCAGGCCGTCAACGTCGTGCTCGGCGGGAACGAGATCCCGGACTACGTGGGCCAGGCGAGCCTGGAGGGGCTGGTCTGGCTGCCAATGCAGGAACGCGTGGCCTGGATTCCGAGCCTCGTGGACAGCCAGTTCGATCCAGGCATCACGGACCAGGACATCGCGGCCTATCGCGGAGACATCTGCGAAGGCATCTTCACGAGCAGGGTGTTCGACCTCGGACGGCCGGCGGACTTCCGGTGGAGCATGGGGGCGGACTGCCTGACCGTGAACGGCGAAGCCACGGACCTGAGCTACCCGGAGCGCACCAACCTGACCCATCCACTGGACACGGACACCTCCGTGACGGGTCTGAGCACCTATGTGCCGGAATACCGCTGCTCAGAGGACGGACTGGCCTGGTCGGACTGGGAGCTGTGGACCTCGGGCGTGGATTTCAAGGGCATACGCGCCTGCCAGGCCCGCTACAGGACCGTGCTCGAATCGTATCAGCACTACTTCGCCTACATGGCCATCAGCCCGGTGGTCGATGCGCCGGACCAGGTCGCCCTGCTCCCGGGCGTGCAGATCACGGACGCCAATGCGGGTAGGACGTACCGGCTCTACGACGACCTGGGCCTGATCATCCTGAGCACATACCACGTCAACGTCACCGTGCTCGGGACCGCCGGCATCTACCCCGTGGTGGAGAAGCAGTCCGACAGGTTCACCGTGCGCCTTTTCAACCCCAGCGGGGCCAAGACAACCGGCACCGTCGACATTCGCGTAGGAGGTTTCTAGATGAGTCAGGCATTCAGGAAGCCGGTTTCCGGCGAAACGAAATTCGGACAGCTGTACGGGCTGCTCGGCGACAGCCTCGACGCCGTGCGTTCGCACTTCTCGGGCACGGCCTTCCCGGCCAGCCCTTCGGCCGGTCAGCTCTGCTATCGCACCGACCGCGGCGGGCTCTACCTGTTCACCGACAGTCAAGCCCAGGGCGAAGGTGGCTGGATCGACGTCAGCTCCGCCTCGTCCCTGTTTTCTTCCACGCGCACCGAGTTGACGGACGCTCGGGGCACGGCGGCATCCCTCGAGGCCCGCCTGGACGTGGCCCTGAACGACGACGGCACGCTCAAGGGCAATGCTCCGGCCTCGGACTGGTGGAACAGCGAGCCGGATGCCGTGGCCTGGGCCTCGGGCTCCATGTTCACGGTCGTGGGAGACAAGCGAGCCATCTACCTGCCCGGCAGGGCCCTCAAGCTCACCCAGTTCGTAAGCGGGACAGGGCATGTCGAGTCGGCCACGTACGACGCCGACGCGGACCGGACCAGCGTGGTTGTGGGCGGCATCACCGTGGACACGGACCTCTCGGCCGTGGAGTTCGGGCAGGAGCCCGGCAACATGCCCGCGCACGGCCACGCCGTGGCGGCCGTGGACGGCTTGCAGGCCAGCCTGGACAGCAAGGCCCAGGCCCGCTTCCTGCGCTGCAATACGCTGATCGGCGGCAGCGCAGGCGCCCTGGACGCCATTCCCCGGGCCGGCATCGCCGCGGACGACCTGGCCGTGGCAGTGTCAGGCGGGGCGCTGCACATCTACCGTTTTGACGCCACGAGCACGGCCGCCGAGAGTGAACCAGCCATCATCAAGCCGGACGACGCGGGCATGAATCTTGGGCGCTGGATTCTGCAGCAGATGAGCGCGCTGCTCCTCCCGGCAGCCAATACGCCCCCGCCCGGCCTGATCGCCCATTTCGCCTCCAAGAATGCGCCCATCGGCTGGCTGTCGTGTGATGGCAAGGCTGTGGAGCGGAGCACGTACACAGCCCTGGATGCCGCGATCTACGTCGGCGACGCGAACAACGCCACGGCCCTATGGGGCTATCGCTGCACGGACCCGGAGCATGCCAGCACCTCGCGCGACACTACGGGCGCGCATCTCGTGCTGCCCGATCTGCGCGGCGAGTTCATCCGCAGCTGGTCAGGCCTCCGGCCTGGCGTGGACGCTAACCGCGTCTTCGGCTCGGCCCAGGCGCAGCAAATCCAAAGCCACACTCATACGGGCGGCGCGCAGGTTAAAACAAACAGCACCAAGTATACCGACAATGCGAGTGGCTACGCATCCGCCACTACGTATACCGGCTACACCGGCGGCGACGAGACCCGGCCGCGCAACATGGCCCTGCTGGCCTGCATCAAATACTAGGCCTGGGCAACGCCAGGCGCAGGAGGGCGGGGCGCATGCCTCGTTCTCCACGCCTGGCAGGTGATGGTGAAGAGCTGACAGGATAGGAGCTGGCATGAGTCAAGATTACCAAAAGCCGATTCCCGGGCAGACTCCCATGGGCCAGTTGTACGGGCTCTTGGGCGCCAGCCTGGACACGCTGCGCTCGCAGTTCTCGGGCGCGAGCTTTCCGGACAGCCCCCTGGTCGGGCAGCCGTGCTTTCGCACGGACCGCGGCACCGGCGTGCTCTACGTGTACACGGGCAACCCGGAGCTCGGCGAGGCCGGCTGGGTGGACTACGCCCTGGCCTCGCTGGCCCTCTCGAATCTCAAGCACGAGCTGGGCGAGGCCCGGGGCAGCGCCCCGAGCCTCAAGGCCCGCTTGAACGTAGCGCTTAACGACGACGGCACGCTCAAGGGCGATGCCCCGGCAGGCGACTGGTGGACGGCCGAGGCCGACGCCCTGGCCTACGTCTCCGAGTCCACGTTCAGCGTGGCCGGAGACAAGCGGGGCATCTACATGCCTGGCCGGGCCGTGCGCCTCGAGCAGGCCGTGAACGGCTACGGCCATGTAGCCGAGGGTATTGCTTACGACGAGGCGGCAGATCTGACCACGGTGGAGGTCACGGGGTGCGCCGTGGATTCCGGGCTCAGCGTGGTGGAGTATGGGCAGGACATTTACAACGTGCCTTCCCCGGAGAAGGTCGGAGCCGCCACTCCAGCCCAGCTGGAAGCTGCCGTGCAAGGCCAGGCAGTCCTCCTGCGCCTCACGGCCCTGACGGGTGGAGCGCCCGGCGCGCTCGATGCCATGCCACACGCGAGCATCGCCGACAGCGAACTGGCTATCGTCGAGATCGAGGGTCAGATTTCCATGTGGCGGTACCATGCCGACAGCATGGCCAATCCGGATGGAAGGACCGTGATCGTGCCGGCAGACGGCAGCGCATATCCTGGCCGCTGGCATCGATCCTACATGGATGCCGACGACACGGGCGGCGCTCCCATCGGCACATTGTTTTACAACGTGATCCCCGGTTATGCGCCGCCATTATGCATTGCTACGAGTGGCCAGCTCCTGCCGCGCACCGACTACCCGGAATTATGGGCGAAGGTCGAGTCCTCTGCGGTGTCCGAGTACAATTGGCAAAATGCAGGGCAGGGTTGCTTCAGTGTCGGCGACGGTGTGTCCACGTTTCGCGTGCCGCTCATCAATGCGGAATTTGTCCGCGCGCTGGATCGAGGCCGTGGGGTGGATGCCGGACGTGGACATGGCAGTCTGCAGTCCGACGCCATACGCAATATTGTAGGCTCTTTCGGTGCATTTGTTACCAGAGATCAGAACCACTATGCATCAGGTGCCTTTCAGAACCCCAGGCAGGGTTCAACATGGGGTGTGGGAACAAGTGGGAGCGGTGTAAGTACGATTAGCTTTAATGCTGCTCTTGTAGTCCCAACCGCAAATGAAAATCGTCCTCGCAATATTGCATACCCAGCATGGATTAAATACGCATAGGAATACGCCATGTATGGACATAGATATGATCAATTCACTGGTGAATATCAGGGTAGATGTCCCCTGGTGCCTAATCCACGGAGGCCGAATACTCCGTCACTGCCTGCATTCTGCGTATTTGATGAGCCACCTGCAGTTTTCGCCGGTCAGGTTGCTCTTTGGACAGGCTCCGTCTGGGAGATCGTGGAAGACCGGAGGGGAGAGCATTACTGGCTGCCTGAGGACGACTGGAGCCATGCAGGGCGGGTGATGGCTGAGCTGGGCCCGCTGCCGGCAGGGGCAAGGCTGAGCCGGCCCGAGATGCCTGCGGACGTGCGCTTGGCCCAAGACGCCGACGCCGTGCGCGTCGAACGCAACAGACGGCTCATGGCCTCGGACTGCCACGCCTTGCCGGACTACCCCCATGCGAACGAGGCCATGCGCCGAAGTTGGCAAGAGTATCGGCAGGCGCTGCGGGATGTGCCGGCGCAGGAGGGTTTTCCCTGGAACGGGCCGGATGATCCCGCCACACCATGGCCTTTGGAACCGCAGCTTTCAGTCTAGCGACATCGCCTTATCCGCCTACAGCGAATAGGAGCAATCCATGAGCCGAGACTTTCAAAAACCGATTCCCGGGCAGACCGCCATGGGCCAACTGTACGGGCTGCTGGGCGCCAGCCTGGACGCGCTGCGCTCGCAGTTCTCGGGCGCGAGCTTTCCGGACAGCCCGCTGGTCGGGCAGCCGTGCTATCGCACGGACCGCGGATCCGGCGTGCTATACGTGTACACGGGCAACCCGGAGTTTGGCGAGGCCGGCTGGGTGGACTACGCCCTGGCCTCGCTGGCCCTCTCGAATCTCAAGCACGAGCTGGGCGAGGCCCGGGGCAGCGCCCCGAGCCTGAAGGCCCGGCTGAACGTGGCGCTCAATGACGACGGCACGCTCAAGGGTGATGCCCCGGCAGGCGACTGGTGGACGGCCGAGGCCGACGCCCTGGCCATGCTGGACGAGACGCATTTCAGCGTGGCCGGCGACAAGCGGGGCATCTACACGCCCCGGCGGGCCATACGACTGGAGCAGATCCAAAACGGCTACGGCCATGTGGCTTCGTCCGTATACGACGAGCCTGCGGACCTGACCACGGTGGAGGTCGCGGGGTGTGCCGTGGACGCGGGGCTCTCGAGCATCGAGTACGGCCAGCCGACG